>NZ_CM001484.1:0-279488 GCF_000243395.2 Saccharomonospora glauca K62
CGTGAGCGGCCATCCGGCCTGCGACACCGCCCCCTGTCTGCGGCTTCGGCGAGGTTTCGACGCGGTCGGTCGGGCACTCGCGTCACCCGTTCGCAGAACACCACTGGCGACACGCCAAGACCCGTGCTTTCCTTGCCCTCACGCCCGCCTTGTGGCATCGCGCACGGCTTGTTAGCGTGCCCCTCCTCGGACTTCGACGAACCCACCGGGGCGTGGAGTGCGGTCACAGGAGTGGGAGACTCGTTCCGGGGCGAACCATGATCCCGTGGGGTGGAGGGTCCGCGGGTCGCGCGTACATTGGTGCACAGTTGTGGATAACTATGTGGATACCTGCTGCGTACGCGGGTGGCCACGCCGACCTGCCGTGACGCTCCGCCGAGCCGTCGAGGGGAGAAAGGTCGAGGGGAGGGGAGCGGAGCAGCGTGTCTGAGCACCAGCTGAATCTGGCTGTTGTCTGGGAACAGGTTGTCGCGGAGCTCTCCGAGGGAACGTTGTCCCCGCAACAACGTGCGTGGATGCGGGTGACTCGTCCCATCGGTCTCCTGGACGGCACGGCTCTGCTGGCCGCTCCGAGCGACTTCGCCAAGGAGGCCATCGAACGCGCACTGCGCGAGCCCATCACCTCGGCGCTGTCCCGTCACCTCGGACGTGAGGTGTCCCTCGCGGTGAAAGTCGACACCACCGAGAGCGCGCCGCCTCCACCGCCCGCTCCGCCGAGCGGTCCCGCGCCGTCCGTCTCGCCCGCGCCACCCGCCGGCCACTACGGACCGGCGCCGGTCGGACCGCCTCCGGAACGGCCCCCGATGCCGTCGGGCGAGGACACCATCATCATCCCGGCTGTCCGGCCCCGTACCGAGACGGTCGAACCGCGGATTCCGGGCCTGAACCACCGGCCACCGACGATGCCGGCGGCGCATCCGCCACCTCGCCCGGCCGGGCCCCCGGCGCAGCCGCCGGCTCCTCATCCCAAGCCCTCCGCCGAAGGCGACGACGGCGACGAAGAGGTCGACGAGGAAGGCGAGGCCCTGGCGGCGGTCCACGAGATCTGGCCGACCTTCTCGGGGTCGACCCAACAACCGATCGCCGGCCAGCCCTACACCGCTCCGGCGCAGCCTCAGACGTCGAAGACCCGGCTGAACGAGAAGTACAACTTCGACACGTTCGTCATCGGGGCTTCCAACCGCTTCGCGCACGCGGCGGCCGTCGCCGTCGCGGAGGCACCGGCTCGGGCCTACAACCCGTTGTTCGTCTGGGGCGAGTCCGGACTGGGCAAGACACACCTACTGCACGCGGTCGGACACTACGCGCAACGGCTGTTCCCCGGGATGCGGGTGCGGTACGTGTCAACGGAGGAGTTCACCAACGACTTCATCAACTCCCTCCGCGACGACCGCAAGGTGGCGTTCCAACGCCGGTACCGCGACATCGACATCCTGCTGGTCGACGACATCCAGTTCCTGGAGGGCAAGGAAGGTACTCAGGAGGAGTTCTTCCACACCTTCAACACGCTGCACAACGCGAACAAGCAGATCGTCGTGTCATCCGACCGGCCACCGAAGCGGTTGGAGACGCTGGAGGAGCGGCTCCGCACACGGTTCGAGTGGGGGTTGATCACCGACATCCAGCCGCCGGAGTTGGAGACCCGCATCGCCATCCTGCGCAAGAAGGCCGCGCAGGACCGGTTGGCCGTGCCGGGTGAGGTGCTGGAGTTCATCGCGGCCCGCATCGAGGCGAACATCCGCGAGCTGGAGGGCGCGCTGATCCGTGTGACGGCGTTCGCCTCGTTGAACCAGCAGCCCGTGGACGTGGGACTCGCGGAGATCGTGCTCCGTGACCTCATTCCCGCCGATTCCCAGGCGCCCGAGATCAGTGCGTCGACGATCATGCGCGTGACGGCGGAGTTCTTCGACGTCACGGTGGAGGACCTCTGTGGCCCCGGCAAGACCAAGGCCCTGGCCACGGCCCGGCAGATCGCGATGTACCTGTGCCGGGAACTCACCGACATGTCGTTGCCTCGGATCGGGCAGGCCTTCGGGGGCCGCGACCACACCACGGTGATGCATGCGGACAAGAAGATCCGCAAGGAGATGGCGGAACGGCGTCGGATCTACGACCAGGTGCAGGAGCTGACCTCCCGCATCAAGCAGCGCGCCCGTCAGTGACGCCGTAGCGTTTCCCCCTCGGACACCGCGCCCGGACTTCGGTCGGGCGCGGTTCTTTCTGTCCGCCCCATGCGATCGGGGCACCGGCTCGCCCACTTCGGCAAAAAAAGCTCGCGTGCTGGTTTCCGAGTTATCCACAGGACTACCCGATCGAGTGTTACACATGTGGATGGGGGCGAAGACCAGGGAAAGTGATCGTTTGTCCACAGTAGTCCACAGTCTTTCCACAGATACTCCACAGGGTTGTCCCCACTTCTGTCCACATCGAGGGTTCCGTCACTCGTTCCGGTGGCGGAGCTGTGGGCGAGAGGTGGACAGCCCGGGTACAACTCGGCCCAAATCTGTGGATAGAGCTGTGGACAACTCGACCGGGGTGTGGATAGTTCGTTGTTGGCACCCGTTCATCCACACGCACCCCGAGTTGTCCACGGAGACATCCCCGGGTTGTCCACACGCCGATTTGGCTAATGACCTGCGGCAACGGGCGTTATCCACACAATCCACAGCCCTTACTACTACGGCTGAATTTTTCTTCGATGGAGAAGAAAAGAAGAAAAACAGGCTCGGCGCGAACCCGGGGACAACTCGCTGCTTCCGGCCCCCCGGAGGCCTCGGAGAACCCGTGGCCCGAGGTGAGGCCGCAAGTCAGCACGCTCTACCGTGGAAGTCCACACGTCGGTGCGCTCGATGGCTCACGGCTGTCATCCGTGGTCAACGTGATCCGTCGTCGTGCGGACCCACAAGCCTCGCCGGGAGTCATCCACCGGCGGTTGCGATCCCACGAGCTCCAACCGGCTCGGTTGTCGAAAGGATGGGCGCATGAAGATCCGCGTCGAGCGCGACGGACTGGCCGATGCCGTCGCATGGGTGGCCCGGAGTCTGCCGTCGAGGCCGCCCGTTCCCGTACTCGGTGGTGTCCTGCTCGACACGGGGGGTGGCACCGAGGCCCTGACCGTCTCGGGATTCGACTACGAGGTCTCGGCCACCGTGGGCGTGCCCGCAACCGTTTCCGACGAAGGCCGCACGCTCGTGTCGGGCCGGTTGCTCGCCGACATCACCAAGGCCCTGCCCGCCCAGCCCGTCGACATCTCCGTCGAAGGAGCTCGCGCCACCATCACGTGCGGAAGCGCTCGCTTCAGCCTGCCGACCATGCCGGTGGAGGACTACCCGCAACTCCCCGCGCAGCCCGAGCTCGCCGGCGAGGTGGCGGGCGACGCCTTCGCCCAGGCCGTCGCCCAGGTGGCGGTCGCGGCGGGCAAGGACGACACCCTGCCCATGCTCACCGGTATGCGCGTCGAGATCACCGGCACCACGCTGACCCTCGTCGCCACCGACCGGTTCCGGCTCGCCATGCGAGAGTTCGACTGGCAGCCCGCCGACGGCATCTCCGACTCCGCCGTGCTCGTCCCCGCGCGGACGCTCGCCGACGCGGCCAAGTCGTTGGGTTCGGCCGGGACCACGGTGCAGATCGGCCTGGCGGGCGGCGACGGTCTGCTCGGGCTCTCCGGCGGGGGCAAGTTCACCACCACCCGCCTGCTCGATGCGGAGTTCCCGCCCTATCGACAGCTGCTACCGTCCGAGCACTCCTCTCGGGCGATCCTGCACGTTCCCGCGCTCATCGAGGCGATCAAGCGTGTGTCACTGGTCGCCGAGCGGGGCACTCAGGTCAGGTTGGAGTTCACGGACAGCTCACTGCGGCTCTCGGCGGGTGGCGACGACGAAGGCAGCGCGGAAGAAGAGCTTCCCGTCGACTACGAGGGGGAACCGGTGATCATCGCGTTCAACCCCACCTACCTCGTCGACGGACTCGGCGCCTTGCACGCCGAGCGGGCCGAACTGACGTTCACGACGCCGAATCGACCCGCACTGATCAAACCTGCCGACGACAACGGTGACGTCGTGCCCGGATATCTCTACTTGTTGATGCCGGTGCGGCTTCCCGGCTGAGCAGCGGCACGCCTGAAAGGGGACCATGCGTAATGGCACAGCTTGGACTCGTCGGTCTGGGCAAGATGGGCTTCAACATGCGGGAGCGTCTTCGCGCGGCCGGTCACGAGGTGGTGGGCTACGACCGCAACGCCGAGGTCAGTGATGTCGCCTCGCTGCAGGAGCTGGTCTCGGCGCTCTCCGCGCCCCGGACGGTCTGGGTGATGGTGCCCGCCGGTGAGCCGACCCGGCAGACCATCGCCGAACTCGCGGAGCTGCTCGCCGAAGGCGACTTGGTGATCGACGGCGGCAACTCCCGCTACACCGACGACGCCCGCAACGCCGAACTGCTCGGCCGTCACGGGGTGAGCTACCTCGACGTCGGGGTCTCCGGCGGGGTGTGGGGCAAGGAGAACGGATACGGCCTCATGGTCGGCGGTGACAAGGCCGACGTCGAACGCGCGATGCCGTTTTTCGACGCCCTGCGTCCCGAGGGGCCGCGTGAGGAGAGCTTCGCCCACGCCGGCGGGGTCGGGGCCGGACACTACGCGAAGATGGTGCACAACGGCATCGAGTACGGGCTCATGCAGGCCTACGCCGAGGGCTTCGAACTGCTCGACGCCTCGAAGGTCGTGGAGAACGTGCCCGCCGTGATCAAGGCGTGGCAGCGGGGCACCGTGGTGCGTTCGTGGCTGCTCGAACTCCTGGTCAACGCCTTGGAGGAGGACCCCGAGCTGGCCGACCTCGAAGGTTACGTGGAGGACTCGGGCGAAGGCCGGTGGACGGTGGAGGAGGCCATCAACAACGCCGTTCCCGCGCCGGTGATCTCCGCGGCGCTGTTCGCGCGCTTCGCGTCACGACAGGAGGACTCGCCGGCGATGCGTGCCGTCGCGGCGCTTCGGGAACAGTTCGGCGGACACGCCGTCAAGACGAAGAAGGTATCCGGCTAGGTGTACCTACGGCACCTCCAGGTGACCGACTTCCGGTCGTGGGAGCACGTCGATCTTCCGCTCCGGGCGGGGCCCACCGTGTTGGTGGGTCCCAACGGGCGGGGAAAGACCAACCTGCTCGAAGCGATCGGGTACATCGCGACGCTCTCCTCACACCGGGTCGCCACGGACGCTCCGCTGGTGCGGCACGGGTGCGACCGAGCTCTGGTGCGTGCGGCCGTGGTCAACGAGGGCCGGGAACTCACCGTGGAGCTGGAGATCGCGCCGGGCCGAGCGAACCGGGCGCGGATCAACCGGGGCGCCGTCGGCAAACCGCGCGACGTACTGGGCATCTTGCGGACGGTGCTGTTCTCGCCCGAGGACCTGGCGCTCGTGCGAGGCGACCCCTCCGAACGGCGACGATTCCTCGACGAGCTGCTCGTGCAGCGTGCCCCGAGATACGCGGGAGTGCGCTCGGAGTACGACCGGGTGTTGCGCCAGCGGAACGCGCTGTTGAAGAGCCTGGGCAGGTCCCGCCGCGGTCGCGGTGAGGAAGACCCCTACGCGGCCTCGACGCTGCAGGTGTGGGACAACCACCTGGCGACGACGGGGGCCGAGCTGCTGGCCGCGCGACTCAACCTGGTGGCGGACCTGGCGCCGTTCGTGGCCTCGTCCTACGCCGAGGTCGCGCCCGACTCCCGACCGGCGCTGATCTCCTATCGATCGAGTCTCGGTGCCGCGTTGCCCGAGGGCAGCGGCACCCCGGACGGCCCGAGGGTGACGCCGGAGGAACTGGCGGAAGTGCTGCTGCGCGTCCTCGGCGAGTTGCGCGACGCCGAGCTGGAGCGGGGCGTGAGCCTGGTGGGGCCGCATCGGGACGACCTCGACCTGGTGCTGGGCCGGGCTCCGGCGAAGGGCTACGCCAGCCACGGCGAGTCGTGGTCGTTCGCCCTGGCGCTTCGACTGGCGTCGTACCAGCTCCTGCGCGACGAAGCGGGCGGGGAGCCGGTCCTGCTCCTCGACGACGTGTTCGCCGAACTCGACACCCGCCGGCGTGCTCGGTTGGCCGACGTGGCCACGAAGGCCGAACAGGTGTTGGTGACGGCCGCGGTGGAGGGTGACGTGCCCGTCGAACTCGACGGAGTGCGCTACCGGGTGTCGGAGGGTGAGGTGACCCGTGACTGATCGGGGACAGCCCACGCGACGAAATGTGACGGCCGACATGCGAGTTACCCACCGACCTGGGGATAAGTCTGTGGATAGTGTGGATAACTCAGGTAGCGCGTTACCACTCCGGGTGACCGAAGGTCCGGAGGAGGGAACGAATGGTTCTCTGGTGAACGCTGTCGATGACGAAAAGCCCGAACGTCGCACAGAGCGTAGCAACGACGTTGGGCCGAACGAGGCCGGGGGTCACCCCGCTTCGGAGGCCTCCCGGCCACGTGAGGACAGTCGTCCACAGGGGCGCGACTTGGCCAGGGCCGCGTTGCGCGCCGCCAAGGAGCGCGCCGCGGCGCGCGGGACCGAGCCGGGCTTCCGCAAGCCGGGGGCGAGGCCGGTCGGGGGCCGTGCGATGTCCGGGCTGTCGGGCCAGAACCCCCGCCGACACCGTTGGTCGGGTCCGGGGTTCGACGAGCGGGACCCGCAGCCGTTCGGTCGTCTGCTCGCGAGGATGTCGAGCCAGCTCGGCTGGAACGCCCGGCTCGCGAACGGCCGGGTCTTCGGACAGTGGCCGACGTTGGTGGGGGCGGACGTCGCCGAACACGCCCAGCCGGTGGCGTTGAACGACGGGGAGCTGACCGTGCGCGCGAGTTCCACCGCATGGGCCACTCAGTTGCGCTTGCTGCAACGGCAGCTCCTGGCAAGAATCGCAGCGGGCGTGGGAAACGGTGTGGTCACCAGGATGAAGATTCAGGGGCCGACGGCCCCGAGTTGGCGCAAGGGGCCTCGGCACATCCCCGGAAGGGGTCCTCGCGACACCTACGGTTGAGTCGCGGTACGAGCACAGCGTGCGACTTGGTCGGCACCACCTTCACCTACGCAGTCTGAAACCGCGCAGCGCGGGCCGGTGTCGGTATCACCTAGGCCGGACTCGCGCTCGACCGAAATCGCGTCTCTGTGACGCAGCCAGGGCCGTCCTTGGTGCCTGTAAGCGCGACTGGCCAAGTAAACTTGTGGAGGCAAGCCGGATTGGTGCCGGAACGAGTATCAGCTTCGGGCCCAACGTAGGACCTGAATCACAGGCGTCCGTTGGGCGAGACGAGGAGAAGTCAGCCGGTGGCAGCAAACAACAGCGAATACAGTGCGTCCTCCATCACAGTGCTTGAGGGCTTGGAGGCGGTCCGCAAGCGCCCCGGCATGTACATCGGTTCGACCGGTGAACGTGGGCTGCACCATCTCATCCAGGAAGTCGTCGACAACTCGGTCGACGAGGCCATGGCGGGATTCGCCACGCGCGTCGAGGTCACGTTGCTGGCCGACGGTGGGGTCCGCGTCGTGGACGACGGCCGGGGCATCCCCGTCGACATCCACCCCGTGCACGGCAAGCCCACCGTGGAGATCGTGCTGACCCAGTTGCACGCCGGCGGCAAGTTCGACAGCAAGTCGTACGCGGTGTCGGGCGGGTTGCACGGTGTCGGTGTCTCCGTGGTGAACGCGCTGTCCACCGCTCTCGACGTCGAGGTCCACCGCGACGGCAAGATCTGGGTGCAGCACTACGAGAGGTCGGTGCCCGGTGAGCTGCTGGAGAAGGGGCCCACCGACCGCACCGGCACCAGCGTCACGTTCTGGGCCGATCCGGAGATCTTCGAGACCACGACCTACAACGCCGAGACGGTGGCCCGGCGGCTCCAGGAGATGGCCTTCCTCAACAAGGGCCTCACCATCGTGCTGCGCGACGAGCGCGTCACCGAGGAGGAGGACGCGGACGCCACCGGCGAACGCGCCGGGATCAAGGAGCGCACCTACTACTACCCCGGTGGGCTCGAGGACTTCGTCAAGCACATCAACGCCACCAAGGAGGCCATCCACCCCAGCGTCATCTCGTTCGACCAGAAGGGCGACGGCCTGGAGGTCGAGGTGGCGATGCAGTGGAACAACGGCTTCACCCCGTCGGTGTACACCTTCGCCAACACGATCAACACGCACGAGGGTGGGGCCCACGAGGAGGGCTTCCGCGCCGCGCTGACCCGCGTGGTCAACGCGTACGCCCGTGACAAGAAGCTGCTCAAGGAGAAGGACGCCAACCTCACCGGTGACGACGTCCGTGAGGGCCTCGCGGCGATCGTCTCCGTCAAGCTCGCCGAGCCGCAGTTCGAGGGGCAGACGAAGACGAAGCTCGGTAACAGCGAGGCGCGTTCGTTCGTGCAGACCACGTGCAACGAGTGGCTGGCCGACTGGTTCGAACGTAACCCCGCCGAAGCCAAGATCATCATCAACAAGGCGGTGTCGAGCGCGCAGGCACGACTGGCCGCCCGCAAGGCGCGGGACCTCGTGCGCCGCAAGGGCGCGATGGACATCGGTGGTCTGCCCGGCAAGCTCAAGGACTGCCGTTCGCGCAACCCGGAGGAGTGCGAGCTCTACATCGTCGAGGGTGACTCGGCGGGTGGTTCGGCCAAGGAGGGCCGCGACTCACGGTTCCAGGCGATCCTGCCCATCCGAGGCAAGATCATCAACGTCGAGAAGGCCCGCATCGACAGGGTGCTGAAGAACCAGGAGGTCCAGTCGCTCATCACCGCGCTGGGCACCGGCATCCACGACGAGTTCGACATCTCGAAGCTGCGGTACCACAAGATCGTGATCATGGCCGACGCCGACGTCGACGGCCAGCACATCCGCACGCTGCTGCTGACCCTGCTGTTCCGGTTCATGCGACCGCTCATCGAGCAGGGCTACGTCTACCTCGCGCAGCCGCCGCTCTACAAGATCAAGTGGCCGCGTTCCGAGCCGGAGTACGCCTACAGCGACCGGGAGCGTGACGGGCTCCTGCGGGCCGGTGCCGAGGCGGGTCGGAAGCTGCCGAAGGACGACGGTATCCAGCGGTACAAGGGTCTCGGCGAGATGAACGCCGAGGAGCTGTGGGAGACCACCATGGACCCCGCCAACCGCGTGCTGCTCCAGGTGAGTCTCGACGACGCGGCGCAGGCCGACGAGTTGTTCTCCGTGCTGATGGGCGAGGACGTCGAGGCACGTCGTTCGTTCATCACCCGCAATGCCAAGGGCGTGCGGTTCCTGGACGTCTGATCCGGGTCACCGTCAAGTACCCGCGTGAAGCCAGACGTCCGACCGCGTGAAAGGAACTTCCAGCCGTGACAGAAACCCTGCCGCCGACCAACCACGGCCGCATCGAGCCTGTTGACCTGCAACAGGAGATGCAGAACTCGTACATCAACTACGCGATGAGCGTAATCGTGTCGCGAGCTCTGCCGGACGTGCGTGACGGCCTCAAGCCGGTGCACCGGCGCGTCCTGTACTCGATGTACGACTCGGGCTTCCGCCCCGACCGCGGGTACAACAAGTGTTCCCGCGTCGTCGGCGACGTGATGGGCAACTACCACCCGCACGGTGACTCGGCGATCTACGACGCCCTGGTCCGACTCGCCCAGCGGTGGGCGATGCGGTACCCGCTGATCGACGGTCAGGGTAACTTCGGCTCGCCCGGCAACGACCCCGCCGCCGCCATGCGGTACACCGAGTCGCGCCTCGACCCGCTGGCGATGGAGATGCTGCGGGACATCGAGGAAGAGACGGTCGACTTCTCGGACAACTACGACGGGCGCACCCAGGAGCCCGACGTGTTGCCCAGCCGTATCCCGAACCTGCTGGTCAACGGTGGTTCGGGTATCGCCGTCGGTATGGCGACCAACATCCCGCCGCACAACCTGCGCGAGGTCGCCGAAGGTGTGTTCTGGGTGCTGGACAACCCGGACGCCACCGACGAGGAGATGCTCGAAGCCCTGATGCAGCGCATCAAGGGGCCGGACTTCCCGACGAGTGGCCTGATCCTCGGTACGCAGGGCATCGCCGACGCCTACCGCACCGGCCGCGGCTCCATCCGTATGCGCGCGGTGGTGGAGGTCGAGGAGGACGCCAAGGGCCGCACCACCCTGGTGGTCACCGAGCTGCCGTACCAGGTGAACCCGGACAACCTGGTCGAGAACATCGCCACCCTGGCGCGCGACGGCAAGATCGCCGGCATCGCGGACATCGCCGACGAGTCCAACAGCCGCAGCGGCATGCGCATCGTGATCACACTGAAGCGCGACGCGGTGGCGAAGGTCGTACTGAACAACCTCTACAAGCACACGCAGCTTCAGTACAACTTCGGCGTCAACATGCTGGCGCTGGTGGACGGCGTTCCCAGGACGCTGCGCCTCGACCAGATGGTGCGGCACTACGTCAACCACCAGATCGACGTCATCGTGCGCCGGACCCGGTTCCGGCTGCGCAAGGCCGAGGAGCGCGCCCACATCCTGCGTGGTCTGGTCCGGGCCCTCGACCACCTCGACGAGGTCATCGCGTTGATCCGCCGGTCGCCGAGTGTGGACGAGGCCCGTAGCGGGTTGATGGAGCTGCTGGGCGTGGACGAGGCCCAGGCCACCGCGATCCTGGACATGCAGCTGCGTCGGCTGGCCGCCCTGGAACGGCAGAAGATCATCGACGAGCTCACCGAGATCGAGGCGAAGATCGCCGATCTGCAGGAGATCCTGGACCGCCCCGAGCGGCAGCGCGCCATCGTCCGCAGCGAGCTGGAGGAGATCGTCGAGAAGTACGGCGACGACCGCCGCACCCAGATCATCCCCTACGACGGCGACGTGTCGATCGAGGACCTGATCGCCGAGGAGGACGTCGTCGTCACGATCACGCGGACCGGCTACGCCAAGCGCACGAAGACCGACCTCTACCGCTCGCAGAAGCGTGGCGGCAAGGGTGTCCAGGGCGCGACGCTGAAGCAGGACGACATCGTCGAGCACTTCTTCGTGTGCTCCACCCACGACTGGGTGCTGTTCTTCACGAACAAGGGCCGGGTCTACCGGGCGAAGGCCTACGACCTGCCCGAGGCCAACCGCAACGCGCGTGGTCAGCACGTGGCGAACCTCCTGGCCTTCCAACCCGACGAGTACATCGCCAGCGTCATCCAGATCCCGAACTACGAGGTGGCGCCGTATTTGATCCTGGGCACCAAGAAGGGGCTGGTGAAGAAGTCGCGGCTGGCCGACTTCGACTCGCCACGCTCGGGTGGACTCATCGGCATCAACCTGCGCGAGGGCGACGAACTCGTCGGTGCCGTGCTCGCCTCCGCCGAGGACGACTTGCTGCTCGTGTCCTCGGACGGCCAGTCCATCCGCTTCCACGCTAGTGACGAGGTGCTGCGCCCGATGGGCAGGGCGACCTCCGGTGTGCTCGGGATGCGGTTCAACAACGGCGGCGAGCTGCTGAGCATCAACGTGGTCAAGCCCAATACGTTCCTGCTGGTCGCCACGGCCGGTGGGTACTCGAAGCGCACCCCGGTGGAGGACTACCCGGTGCAGGGGCGCGGTGGTAAGGGCGTGCTCACCATCCAGCACGATGAGAAACGTGGCAGGCTTGTGACGGCGCTCATTGTCGATGCCGACGACGAGTTGTACGCCATCACGGCCAGTGGTGGGGTGATCCGGACACCCGCCGCGCAGGTCCGTCAGGCCGGGCGGCAGACCAAGGGGGTCCGATTGATCAACCTCGACGAGGGGAACACCCTGCTGGCCGTGGCGCGCAACGCGGACCGGCCGTCGGACGTCCCGGAAGTGGAGGGTGCGGGGAGCACCGAAGCCGAGGGCGATGCCGTGTCGAACACGGACGCAGACACGGAGCAACAGTAGTGGCTCGCGACAGACAGAGGGACTGACCGGTTGTGACACCACCTGACAACACCGAACAGAGCGGCTCCGGTGGAACGGACACCAGTACGGAGGAGGTTCCGCCGTGGCAGCGGGTGGCCCAGGACAGCTCGACACCTTCGTCGGAGGGTGACGACCGCGCCACCCAGTGGCTACCCAGTCCGGCAAGTCAGGTGGGCACCCAGCCTCCGGCCGCCCCGCCACCCCAGCAGGGCGGTGGGGCCGCGGAGCCGGCCCTGGCTCACAGCGGTGCCTCCGGCGGCGGGCTGTTCGGCCAAGGCGCCGGGGAGCGGGCCCAGCAGTCCGGCAGTGGAGGCGAGACGTCCGGTTCGATCCGGTCGGTGAGCGCGTTCCGCAGGCCGGGGCGAGGGCCGCGAAGGGCGAACCTTCAGGTCAAGCGCGTCGACCCGTGGTCGGTGCTGAAGCTGTCGCTCGTGCTGGGCGTGGCGTTGTTCTTCGTCTGGCTGGTGGCCGTCGGTGTGTTGTACATGGTGCTGGACGGCATGGGGGTGTGGGACAACCTCAACGGCACCTACAACTCGCTGGTGGCCAACGACGGCGCCGACGACGAACTGCTCATCACGGCGGGGACGGTGTTCGGTGCCGCGGCCATCGTGGGTGCGGTGAACATCGTGCTGATCTCGGCTTTGACCACGGTGGGCGCGTTCGTCTACAACGTGTGCGCCGGGCTCACCGGCGGGCTGGAACTCACGTTGTCGGAACGGGAGTGACCCCACTGAAAGGGCGCTGATCGGCTTGAGGTAAGCTGTTCAGCGTCCAAGGGCCCATAGCTCAGGCGGTTAGAGCGCTTCGCTGATAACGAAGAGGTCGGAGGTTCAAGTCCTCCTGGGCCCACTCGAAGACCGAAGGCCGTTTCCCCTCGGGGAAGCGGCCTTCGGTGTTTTCGTGGTCGGTTTTCGGGGACTCGCCCTCACCGTCCGGCCTTGGCGGCCGCCACGGCGGCCGCGCACCGGCCTCGGACGGTTTCCACGAGATCGGCGAGGGTGTCCGGTGTGGTGGCGACCATCAGTTCGTCGATCCCGTCGAGCCCCGCTTTGGAGAGCAGGGTCTTCTCGTTGGTGACCCAGATCCCGCGAGCGGCGAGCACCGCGTGCGCGGCCTGACTCGTGGCCTGCGCAACGAGACCGAGGCACTGGGTGAGTCTGCCGTGTCGAGCGTGACCGGCCTCGGCGTAGGTGAGGGTGAAGTCGGCCATGCCCCACCAGACGTCGGGCGCGCTCTCCCGCAGCTTCTCGGGGTACTCGGGTCTGGGCAGCGTGCCATGCAACACGCGGTTGAGCGTCAGCTCGGCCACCACGAGGTAGCTGGGAATGCCCGCGAGGTGGAACATCAGCGGCTCGACGTGGAAACGACCTTCGCGGGCCTCCGCCAACTCGTGTTCCACCACCGTGAGGTCGCGGTAGTGGATGTCGACGGGCCGGTCGTCGACACGTAGCCAGGCGCCGCCGTTGAAGACACCGCCGCCCCAGGCGCCGAGGTCGCTGACCTCTCCCGGCCAGCCGAGGTCGCGTAGCCGATCGGGGTGGAACTGGCCGCGGTAGTAGATCGCGAGGTCCCAGTCGCTGTCCTCGCGGTGCTCACCGACGGCTCGGGAACCACCCAGAGACACTGCTTCGACACCCGGCAGCTCGGCCAGCCGAGGCCAGACTCGGTCGAGGAATCCGTCGTCAGTCACAGGCGTGATCCTGGCAGGGTTTCCGTTCGGGCGCGTTCCGCACGGGTAGTAGCTCCCCGAATCGGTCCGTGACTTCGGGGTGAGGAGGTGGGGCGATGGGAGCGGCCCGACCGGACTTCCTGTTGCAGGCGTTCGTGGACGCGGCGAATCAGATGGAGGACTTCGCCATGGGCGTCACACTGAGCGTTTCGGGGGGAATCATCTCGGGGGATCTCGTGACGGCACCGCGATGGATGGACGAGGTCGCCACACTCGTCGAAATGGAAGGTTCGGAAGCGGCGTATCACATCGCGAACGTGTACCGGGAACAGGCCGGCCTCTACAAGAAAAGGGCCGCGCAGAATCGCGGAGAAGTGCACGGCGAGGTGACCTATATTCACCTGCGCGACACGCAATGGCTCATGCGGGACGGTCGGCTCGGACCGGAGCCGGGAGTGCATTGGCGGGGATTGCTCACCGAGGTGTCCGGGTGGGCCCTGGGGCGGCTGCCATTGCCCGGTATGCGCTACTGAGCCGCTTCCGTTCCACGTGGAACAGCCGCGGGGCCGGGGCTTGCGACCTGCGGTTCTACTGTTGGCGACGTTCGCGCTCCTCGGCTTCCTTCGCTTCCCGCTGGGCCTGCTGGGCCTGTTCCTGCTTCTCGGCGGCCGCCTGCTGCGCGCTGCCCTTCTCCTGCTGCGCGCTGCCTTCGCGTTCCATCTCGTCATTGCCGAGGAAAGTGCCCGCGGTCTCTTTCGCGCGTCCCTTGAGGTCCTCGACCGCTCCCTTGATGCCTTCTTGCTTGTCGCCGCCGGCCATGACAATTCCTCCTATTTCGTCCGCCTTCTGTCGCCAGCTACCCGTGGGGTGGACCGCGTAAACGCGGGCGTACTGTCGTGCAGTAACATCACTGGTGCACGGTCAGCAGGTTGTCGAGGAGGGCTTCACCGTGAAGAAGCTGTTGGCACTCGCGGTTGTCGTGGGCGGCGTGTTCTTCCTGATCAAGCGCAACAGGGACGCGAAGGCCGAGGCGGACCTGTGGCGTGAAGCCACCGCGCCGACCGAGCGTCCGGCGAACGGTGTCTCCCCGAACGGCAGCGCGCCGGCGAAGGCCGGCTCGGACGCCGCGAGCAAGAACTGAAGTTTTCCCCGCGGGTGTTCTTCAGCCCGCGGTCCGGGGCTGTAGCTCAATTGGTAGAGCGCCGCTTTTGCAAGGCGGAGGTCAGGGGTTCGATTCCCCTCAGCTCCACCAAATCGGAAACGTTCGAACCTTGCCCCGTGTCATTGCGGGGCAAGGTTTTTTCGTTGCTGCGACTGGCGTTTGAGGTGAGGATCGTGGCGATAGCGGGCTTGGGCGTGGCAGTGATGTTCTCCTCGTCGTCGACGGTGATGCGGTCGAACAGTGCCCGGTTGAGCATCCTCCGCTCTGCGGGTTCGGCCTTGGCGTAGAGGTCACCGAGGTCGGTGAGGATGCCGAGGACGGAGCCGAGTCCTCCCTTAGCCTGTTCGTAGGTGGTCTCCAGGGTGTCGAGTCGGCTCTCGATCGAGGTGAGGCCGGCGTGGATGCGGTCTTGCTCGGACTTGAGCAGGTCGAGCGGGATCGCGTCGGCGTAGTGGGCTTGGAGGAGCTTGACCTTCTCGGCTTCGAGCTTCGCCTTCTGCGCGGTGAGGCTGGCGCGCTCGTCGCTGGTGGATGCGGCCAGGGCGTCGAACACCTGCCCGAGCACGGCTTGGATGCCGTCTGCGTCGTCGTCGCTGATCCCGACATGCTGGTAGGCGGTCTCGATCCGGTCCTCGATGCGGTGTGCGAGGAGCGCGCTGCGCTGGCAGGTGTTCTGCTTGTAGCGGCGGCCGGTGCAGGTGAAGTAGTCGTAGAGCACACCCTGGTGGTTGCGGGGCCGCTCGAACGCGAGCCGCTTACCGCAGGCACAGTAGATCGAGCCTTTGAGGTAGTGATCGTACTTCTGGGGCTTGTCGCCAATGATGTTGTTCTGCCGCAGGATGGTCTGCACCTGCTCGAACGTCTCGGGGGTGACCAGCGGCTCGTGCGCGCCCTCGTAGGTGACGCCGCGGAAGGAGACGATGCCCTGGTAATAGGGGTTCGTCAGCATCTTGTGCAGCAGCTTCGTGGTGACCGGCCGCTCCGGGTACGCGGGCGTGGGGCGGGTGGTGAGGCCGCGGGTTTCGAGTTCGCGGGTGAGCTTGGACAGCGACCAGTTGCCGGAGGCGTAGGCGGTGAACGCGAACCGCACATGCTCGGCCCGTTCGGGGTCGGTCTCGACGTCGCGCACCTCGCGGCCCTTCGCGTCGACGGTGCGGATGTTCAGGTAGCCCAGCGGTGCCCGGTTCGGGGTGCCGCCCATCGACGCCTTCTGCACGAGCCCCTTGGTGACCTCCTGGGCGAGGTTGAGGCTGTAGAACTCGGCGATCGAGGCCATGATGCCGTGCATGAGCATCCCCGAGGGGGTCTCATCGATGTTCTCGGTGACCGACACGAGCGTGACCCCCTTGCCGCGCAGGGTGGCGTGGATGATCGCGTCATCGAGCCTGTTCCGGGCGATCCGGTCGACCTTGTTGATGATGCAGTACCGCACGGAGTTGGCCGCGAGGTAATCCAGCATCTCTTGGAGTGCCTTGCGCTTGACGGTCTTGGCGGACTCGCCGGGCTCGATGAACTCGGCCACGATCACCGCACCGAGCTGGTCGGCCTTGCGTTCGGCGGCCTCACGCTGCGCCGGGATCGACAGGCCTTCTTCGAGCCCGTTGCGGGTGGCCTGGTCCTTGGTCGAGACCCGCAGGTAGGAGATCGCGGGAACCTTCCCGTCGGGAAGGGTGACGTCGGCGGCGGGATGGACGCCGTTCGCCAGAGAACGCAGGATCGACAGGTCGATCCCTGCGGGCAGATCAAGGAGTGTCATGGTCGTGACTCGCTTTCAGACGCTCACCCGCCCCAGGAAGGGTCGGGCGTGGGCGCCGTCTGGCTGTCACGACAGTGGTTGGGAGTGGCCTACCGAACCGCGACGGGTTCGGGCAGTGGGCTTGAAGAGCCGGTAGCGCCCATGTTGGTGGACGTACACCACGATTCTACCGTTCGGTGCTCAGGAGCTGCCGAAGGTAGGAGCCGGCCTGTCCAGCTTGGGTGCCGGTGCCGGCCTCGCGGAGCGCGACGCGCAGGAGGACTTCGGCGACCTTCTCCGCGTCGATCTGCTCACGCCGGGTGAACACGATGCGCACGTTCCGATCCGAGGTGGCGCGCTGGGTCTTGCGCTGATAGTTCCGCACCATCAGTCGTCCTCGTCGTCGGGTTCTCGTCTCTGATCGAGGCGGGCGAAGAACTCATCTTCCGCGGCCTGCCGCTTGGCGACTTCCTCGATCACGAACTGCACGAAGTCGTCGCGCCGGTGCTCGATCGGGGTGTCCTCGACCGGCGCCGCGGGCGGTTCGCCGGGCCAGGTCGTCTGCCGGGAGGGGCGGTCGCGATCCAGCCTGGTGCCGGAGGCGGCCACCCAGTCGCGCAGCCGCTGCCGGGCGGCGGCGAAGTCGCGGTGCCAGCCGAGCGGGGCGCTGCCGTTCTGCTCCGGCTCGAACGCGCTGAGCCAGTGCAGATGCAACGCGGAAAGCTCCCACTGGAGCTCCGGGTGCCGATGCCAGTACGGGGGGATCACTGACGCGGGCAGCGCATAGGTCTTGCGCAGCCACTCGACCCACCGGTTGAGGGCGAGCCATTCCTGCTCCAGCTCGTGCGCGGTCAGCAGGTTCCAGTTCACCGGGCCGACAGGCCCCGGCGTCTGCGATCCCGGCCCGGCCGGGTCGTCGTAGTCGTCGTCCTCCCACTCCTCGGACGGAATCGTGGGGTCCAGGTCGTCGCTCATGGCGGGCCTCACATCGCTCGGGCGGGCTGCTCGGCCTCGACCTGGTCGGCCTGGACCGGCTCGAACGCGGAGCTGCGGCTCTGCTCTCGGCTGGGCTGCTCACGATCCGGGGTCTCTCGGCCCTGCTGCTGCATGTCCACGAGGCGGCGCGGCGTGCCGACCTGGTAGTTCATGCGCGCCAGGTCGTGCCCGAAGCGGTTCGCGATGAACCGCTTCCGCGATGCTCCGGTGTCGGGGTGCGGCTTGTCTTCCATCCGACCGAACGCCAGGAACACGTCGCGCTTCTGCAAGTGGGTGTCGCCGTGCACGGCGGCGCCCTCGAACGCGACGATGGTGTGGAACGTGGTCGGCAGTTGGGTGCGCGATCCGTCCGGGTGGTAGTCGTAGTGAATCTGGCCGGCCCGGAAGAACAGGTACGGCTTCCCGTTCTCGTCGGAGAACTTCGGTTTGCTGGCGACGAACCCGTAGAAGCCCGCTTCCAGCTCAGGGTCGACATCGGGCTCCCGAGGCGCCTGGGTGGTGGGGTCTTGCTCGCTCATGAGAATGCTCCCTGATGGTGTCGGTCGGCCACCCGTGCGGTGGCCGTTGCATCAGCGAGGTGTTCTCGCCGACTACCGATCACTCGGCCGACGCCGACTCTGCGGACTGCGCGGCGGGCGGTTCGCCGGCTTGCAGGAGCTGTTCGATCTCGGCACGGTCTGCGGCGAGCTGCTTCCCGTCGGGGCGGGCCGGCCACCCGGTGAGGTCGGTGATGATCGGCGGCGCCGATCGCAGCAGGGTGACGGCGGTGCCGAACGGGAGCGTCCTGATCCGGTCCGGCGGCATGATCGCGACCCGGCGCACCGATCTCTGGTTGGAGCGGGAGCCGTAGTCGCCGACCGTGGTGGAGTCGGTGAGCTCGTCGCGCTCCCCGATCAGCGTGGAGAGGTCTTGCAGGTCTTTCGAGTTGGAGGCGCCGCCGAGGATGAGCTTCACGATGGAGGCATCCCAGATCGCGCCGGCCTGGTGCTCTGACCATTTATCCCGCGCCTGCGCGAGCGACTGCAGCACCGCGAGGGTCGTCACGCCGCTGCCGCCGCCCTCGGCCATGAGCGTCGGCAGGCTGGGAAGCGGCGCCAAGTTGCCGACCTCGTCCAAGGCGAGCAACAACGGCGGGTCGAGTCTCGCCCCGGTGGAGCGGGCGGCCATGCGCCGCGCGGTCTCGATGAGGTCTTCCACCAGAGCGGCAACGAGGGAGGCGCTGTTGCCGGCGCCGGCGCCGGTCGCGAGCAGGAACAGCGTGCCGCGGTCTCTGATGAACGCTTCCGGGTCGAACTCTTCGCCTTCGGCCGGGGATACGGTGTCGAGCACCCGCGGGTCGGAGAGTGCGGCGAGGGAGAGGGAGACGCCCTGCCAGATCGAGTCGCGGGTGCGCGGGTCGGAGTCGATCATCGACGCCAGCGCGTCATTCCACCCGACTGCGGCGTCGGGATGGTTGGTGAGGATCGCGACCGCCTCGGCCGCCGCGGTGGGGTCGAGGGTCCAGCGGAACAGCTCGACCGGCCTCCTACGATCCAGGGCGGCGGCATGCAGCAGGCATTGCAGCGCGACGCGGGTCTTGCCTTCCCAGAAGTCGCCGCCCTCGACGCCGCCCGAGGCGAGGCCGGTGGCCGACGCGAGACCGGCGGCGCGGATCATCGCGGTCTGCGGTGACTCGCATCCCCGGATAGGCGACCACCGCAATCCAGCGGGCAGCCCCTCGGCAAGATGTTGCGGGTCGAAGACCGCGACCGGGCCGATCCGCGCCCTCGCCCGCAGGCATGCGGTGAGGTTATCGGGGCGGGTGCTCGTGGTCACGACCGCGCCGGGCGCATCCAAGATCATCGGGATCACGACGTGGAGGCCTTTCCCGCTTCTCGGGGCTCCGAGGAGGAGGATGGAGTCTTCGACGCTGGCCCAGATCGGGCGGCGGTGCGCGGTGCCGAGCCGGTAGCCGACGTCGGCCGGTTCGGGGGTGTCGAGTGAGGGGCGCAGGTTTCCCGCCCGGCGCATGAGCGCACGGGTGGAGGCGACCTGGGCGATCTCGTGCCCGGTCGCGGTGCCCTCCTGCCGGTGCGGGTCGCGCATCGTGTGGCGGGTGTGCCGACGCAGCAGCGACCACACCCACAGCACGACGGCGATGACGACCGCGAGGAGCAGCGCGGTGACGATCCAGTACACGACCGGGCTCAGGCCGGGCACGCCGAGCTCGGCGCCGGGATTGCCGGGGTCGAAGAACACCGCGACGCCGCCGGTCAGCCCCGAGGCCGGTTGCGGGAGACCGGAGAGAAACGCGGCCACGGTGCCTGCGACGCGCAGGATCAGCGCGAGCCCGAGCGCCGCCCCGACCCCGCCGAGGAGGATGTTGGTGAGCTCGTCGCCCATTGGTGCGGGCTGGCGGCCCTGCCCGTTCACGACAGGCCCCTGATCGTGATCGTGCCGGAGACGCGGCCGACGAGGATCACCTCGCTCGCCCCGGCACCGGTGATGTGCTTCGGGTCGATGAGGGCACGCACCGTGCCGTGGTGGGAGGCGTCGGTGTGCCCGGTGATGAGCGCGACGGCGACGTCCTCGCCGGGAATGAACCCGTCGCCGCCCTCGACCAGCACCGGCGCAGCCGGGCGGCTCTTCTTGACGGGCTTCGCCGCCGCGGGCTCCGGCTCCGGGGCCGGTTTCGTGCGGGTGGTGGCGGGGAGGATATCGGTGAACGTCGAGCCGTCGCTCTCGCGCACCTCGACCCGTACCGGTATCGCCCGGTCGCCCGTCACCTGGTCGACGAGCTGCCCGAACATGGCTCGCGACCACGCCTCGACACCCGCGGGCGGGGCGACCGGGGCGAGGTCGTGGGTGGCGGTGAGGGTGCCGTCCTCGTGCACGACGAGCAGCAACAGTGGCATCGAAACGGGAACAGGAGTAGCGTCGGAATCGGCAGGTTTCATGCCTGCCAGGTGCGCCCGCGGCTTCGGGGGTTCAGGTGCGTGCGGCGGCGCGAGATGACGTGTCGAACAACGCCAGTTCATCGGGGTGCAACTGGTGCTGGATCACGAAGCTTCTCGACTTGATCTTCCACAGCCCCTGCCCGACGCCGAGCCCGGTCAGTAGTTTCCGCTCCGTACCCGACAGGCCCAGCGAGGCCCCGGTGAGGGCGAGCTGATCCGAGGACTGGCGGTAGACGATCCGGGTCTCCGCGTTCGCCAGCAACGAGTTGGCGAGGGAGCGCATCGCGCTCCCGGCGTCGCCCACGTTCTCCAAGTCGGCGATCCGATGGAAGATCAACATGTTCGCGATCCCGTAGGCGCGGGCGAGGCGCCAGTGCGCATCCATCCGCTTCAACAGGGCGGGGTGTTGCATCAGGCGCCAGGCCTCGTCGTAGATGCACCAGCGCTGCCCGCCTTGCGGGTCCAGCAGCGCCGATTCCATCCAGGCCGATGAGCAGGTCATCAGCACCGAGATCAGCGTTGAGTTCTCAGTGACGCGGCTGAGATCGAGGGAGATCATCGGCAACGTCGGATCGAACTTCTCCGTGCTCGGCCCGTCGAACAGCCCCGCGAGATCGCCGCCGACCAGACGCCGGAGCGCGTGGCCGACCATGCGGCCGTCCTCAGCCAGCTGGCCGTCCGGGTCGTTCGACGGGGCGAGGAGGTGGTGCACGACCATCGGCAGCGTCGGCACGCTGTTCTCCCGCACCGTCTGCGCCAGGGCCGTGTCGATGGCGGTGTGTTCCAGGGGGCTCATCGGGCGTTCGAGCACCGTCTCGGTGAGCGCGCCGACCAGATCGCGACGCCGCGATGCGACCGTGGCGGCCCACTGCTCGTCGTCCATCGACGCCGGCCGGTACCCCTCATCGAGCGGGTTCAGCCGCGTGGAGAGGCCGTGGCCGAGCTTGATCGCCCGGCCCCCGACCGCCTCGGCGACGGGGGTGTGCTCGCCTTTCGGGTCTCCCGGCACATACACGCGCCGCCCGAACGCCAGCGACCTCGTATACAGCGACTTCGCCAACGCGGACTTGCCCGATCCGACGATGCCGGCGAGCACGAGGTTCGGGGCGGTGATCTGGCCTTGGGCGTAGAGCACCCAGGGGTCGTAGACAAAGCTCCCGCCGGAGTAGAGATCCTGGCCGACGAACACGCCCTGAGAGCCGAGGCCGCCTTCGGCGAGGAACGGGTAGGCGCCGGCGAGCACGGCGCTGGTGTCCTGATGCCTGGGCACCCGGAACCGGCCCGGCGTCCTGAGCGAGGCCGGCCCCGGCTCCCCGGCCGAGGGCAGGTACTTGGTGGCCTTGCGCTCGGCACGCTCCGCGGCGGCCTTCTCGCGTGCTTCGGCCCGCTGGGTGCGGTGCTGTTCGGCGACGAGCTCGGCGGCCGCCATACGGCGTTGCTTGCGCAGACGTCGCCGCTCTCGGGTGGGGGTGACGAGCACGGAGGTGTGCAGCCGCTCCGCCTCCCGCTGCGGCCCGGTCATCGGATGATCCCACGGGCCTCGGCGACCTCGGAGATCGCGTCGGGCAGGAACCACGACGCCCCCTCCCGCCGCTCACGCCCCCGATGCCGACCCCGCGCCGGCTCACCCGTGACGGGCGCCTCGGCTGCCGGGGCCTCGACCTCGGCGGGGGTGTCGATGCCGAGCAGGGCCGGGTCGGGCAGGGCGTCGATCTGCCGGGTCAGCCCGACGTAGCCGAGGTCGGGGCTGTAGGTGAGCGCGTAGACGTCACGGGTGGCGACCCGATCCGCCGGGGTCTGCGGCGGGGCGTCGTAGACGTAGCCGTTCTCCAGCGCGGCATCGACCGTCTCGTCGCCTACATCCCAGCCGGCCAGGAACTCGATTGCCGCGTCCGTGCCCTGCCGGTCGATCATCTCCATCACCGGGTCGGCCTCGCCTCCCTGGAGGAACACGACGCTGATCCAGCGCTCATCGCGAGCGGGCTGCCAGGCGATCTGTCCGGCACGGTTGAAGGCCCGGTCCAGCGTCGAATCGGCCCGGTCGACCAGCGCCGAGGCCTCCTGGAGTGCGGCGGCCGCCTCGAACGCGAGCTGGGAGCCGGCGGCCGGGTCGCCGTCGTCGGTGCGGGCGCGGCCGGTGTGGTGCTGGTGGGCGCGGGCGAGCTGGTCGAGCACCTGCCCCAGCCGGCGGGTGGTCGCCAGCGTCTCCCCGATGATCGGATACAGCACCTCGGGGTCCTCGATGTGCTGGGTCGCGTGCGCGAGACCCCGGATGGCTTCTGAGGCCTCGCGTGCGTCGGCGTGCGGGTCGGAATAGGTCGGCATAGCGGGCTCCCTTGAACTGGTGGACATGGCAAGCGCCCCGACCCCGGAGGTGAGGGAGGGTCGGGGCGCTGTACCGGCCAGGTGCGCCCAGCCACGCCGGTCATGCCGCTCAGACGCGGCGTGCGAGCGGGAGGGCTGCGGCGGTGAACGCGGCCGCCTGCTGCCCGACCAGCAGCCGGGTTTCGCAGGAGGACTGGATCGCTGCCTGCTCGATCGCGGCGACCGCCGAGTCGAGCTCATCGCTCGTCGGCGCAGTGATGGCGATCAGGCCCGTGTACCTGAGCAGCCCGTGTCCGGCCGTCAAGTCGCTCTCCTGCCGGAGCACGTCCTGATACTCCGCCGACTGGCTGGCGTCCTCGATCTGCCCGATCCTCGCCCGCTGTGCCTGGTCCGAGATGTACTCGACTTTCTTCTTGCGAATGTCGCGGACGGCCTGGTCGGTGCGCATCGGCGTGCACAACAGCGAGATGGAGCGCTGGACGCCGGTGGAGAGCATCACCGGGGCGAGGAACCCCGGATAGGTCATCGCCCGCGGCCACTCCGATATCCACAGCACCGCGTGATACCCGGAGTCGGTTCTGAGCCGATCCCAGGTCTCGACCACCGCGACAGGGCCGGCGGTGGCGAGCTGTTGGCCGAGCTGCCCGTGCCGTTCCAGGGTCGGCCCGATCGCGGGATCGTAGGCGGTGCGCAGCATCACCGCGATCTCCCCGGTCGACAGCCACCCGGACGGGTCCAAATCGGCGGCGCGGAGCGCGGCGAGCAGGGTGCTCATCTCCTGGCGGAGCACGTTCGCCGCCCCCCTGATGCCGCCGCCTGCGGTTCTGATCTGCCGCCCCGCTGCCCGCATATCGAGGCTCAGCGACAGTGTGGTGGCGTGGCGTTCCCCAGCGGGGCCGGCGCGGTCGATGAGCTCGGCGTAGGTGGTCGCGACCCAGGAGCCGTCAATCGGCGACCCGTGCGCGGACCACCATTCCGCGAGCCCTTGCCCCGAGTCGGGCAGGGTGCGCTCCAGCACCTGCAAGGCGCTGACCCGACCCGAGCGGCACACCGTGGCAAGCACCCGCCCCCAGGAGGTGACGCGGCGATGCTGCTCGGCCGGATCAAGCAGCACGAACGCAGGATGAGTGACCCCGACAGCGACCGTGAGGGTTCCGCTGGTCGGGTCGTGGATCATGCCGGCGCCGGTCTCCGGGTCGACGTACTCCCGCAGCCGCGCCATATCCCCAGGGAGCGCGAGCGTGCCCTCGGGCCTGGGGGCGACGATGCGGCGCCGGTAGAGGAGCTGCCCGCCGGTGGTGCGCCACGCCCACCATGCGCAGACCGGCACCCATTCCACGAGCGGGCGCCCACCGACTCGCACCCAGGCGACGACGATCGCGAGCACCCAGATCGGTGCGGAGTATGCCAGCAGGATGCCGCCGCCCATGTAGAAGGCCAGGACGAGGGCGGCGCCGCCGATGCCGACCGCGATCATCTGCGACACCGACAATCCGAGGATCACGCCCCGGCGCGTCAATCTGCTGAACTTCACCGGCTCCAGCTCGGTGCCCGTGGTCTGTTCGGTCGAGGCCATGAGCTACCCCTTTCCGTCCGTGGGCGTCTTCGGCAGCGGCGGTGAGGGCGGAGGCGGCGCACTCCCGCCGTTCCCGCCGCCGTTGTTGCCGCCGTTGTCGGCGTTGTAGGCGGTGGCTTCGGCCTGCTCGCCGAGCTGACGGCCGGCTTTCGGCCCCGCCTCGGCGCTGTCCTTGGCGACCTTCGCGGCGGCCGTGGCGACGATCACCGGCGCAGGGCCTGGCGTGGGCCCGGTGCCGCCCGGCGCGGGTGTCTGCTCCGGCGACGGCGAGGGAGACGGGGCCGGGGGCTTGCCCTTCGGTGCTTGACCGCCGCCGTTGCCGCCGCTCTTGTCGTCGCCGCCTCCGTCGAGGACTTTCTTGGCGTCGTCGCCCTTCGGTTTCGTCGGCAGCGGCACGGGCCGGTTGAGGGCGTTCTTGGCGTCCTGCTCGGACCCGATGCTGTTGTAGAGGTCGAAGCCGACGAAGGAGATGAGGCGGTACACGAGGTAGGGGCTGAACGCGGCAATGCCCATGAGGACGATGCCGGCGATGGGTTCGGTCACGGCGGTCAGATCGGTCGTGATCGGGGTCGCGACCTGGGTCACCGCGACCAGGAAGACCACGACGAGCACGAGCTTGGAGACGCACAGGGCGACGAGGAACATGGCCCATTTGCCGATCCAGCCGCGCGTGGCATCCCAGGACGCGCCGGACAGGGCGAGCGGGGCGAGCACGACGCTCACCAGGATCAGCGCTTTGCGAATCAGCAACGTGAACCAGACGATCCCGACCGCGGCGATCATTAGACCGGCCAGGAAGATGCTGATGATCGCTCCGACGCCGGGCGCTGCGATGTTCAGGGCGGCCAAGGCGTTCGCGAGGAGGAAGAGCTTGTCACCCAGGGTTTCGGTGGTCTCGCCGGCTGCTTGGACGATGCCGATCGAGAGCTGGTCGACGGCCTCTAGCAGCAGGGTCGTCAGAGTGAGGACGACGAAGCTGCCGAGCACGGATTTGCCGGCTCCGAGCGCGGCTCGGCTGAGCGCGCCGGGGTCGCGGCGTATGAGGCCGGTGATGAGCTGAAGGCAGAAGAAGATGACGATGACGAAGATCGCGATGCCGAAGACGATGTTGTAGACCGACACGAAGCCGTCGTGGGTGAGATCGACCAGGGTCGTGGACTCGAACACGGTCCACATGGCTTCCATCAGCCAGGCCGCGGCCCCGGCCATCGAGGAGGCGAGCCAGTCGAACGGGGCGGCGATCAGGGAGGCAGTGCCTTCGCCGACCGCGTCGCACACGTTCGAGATCACGGGGATGTCGCAGACGCTCACGCCGCTACTCCTTTCCGAAACGGTGGTGGTGCCGAGTGGCGGCTAGACCTGCTGGCCCACGCCCCAGAAGAAGTTGATGAGGGCGACTGACGCGCCGCACACGACGGCGGCGCCGCAGGAGATGAGCAGGCCCGTCTTGCCGCGGCCGGCAAGGTGGGGGTTGGAGCTGTTGGAGCCGTAGGCCCAGACCACCGCCGAGATGATGAGGGCGAGGACGGCGAGCACCAGGCCCACGGTCATCACGGCGCCGACGATGGTGCGGAGCTGTTCGATGCCCGGCAAACCGCTGGAGTTGGGGTCAATGTCAATCACGGCAAGTCCTTTCACGACACGAGTGGATGGATGCCGTGAGGTGTCCTGCACGTCACGGCGCCCGTTCCGCGGGGAAGCCGGAACGGGCGCAACACGAAGGAAGAAGGCAGCGGCGGATGGGGTTAGAGCTGTTCGCCGACCGAGATGAGCCAGTTGATCCAGGCGACACCGGCGCCGGCAAGGATCGCGCCGCCGAGGGAGACGAGCACCCCCATGCGGCCTTTGGCCGCCATCTGGTAGTTGCCGTGGGCGGAGCCGACCGCCCAGGCGATGGCGGAGACGATGACCATGAGCACGGCGACCACGAGGACGAACATGAGCAGGGCGCCGGCGATCTCGCGCAGCTCGGCGATCCCGCTCAGCCCCTCGAAATCAGGGAAGACATTCATGCCGACAGGTGCTCCCCGCACTCTCGGCCGGTCAGAGGCTCCGCGCCGGCCCGTGATCCTCGTCGAGCTCCGACGCCGCGAACGGTGAGAGCTCGCGTGCCGGCCGCTCACGCAGCGATAGACCGGCAGCGTCCGGGCGCTGTTTGGCCCACTGGCGGAGCAGGGCGGCGTCGTCGTTCCATTCGTCGCCAAGGGTGTCGGCGTAGCCGCGCCGGGTCACCCATTGGCTGTGCTGGTGCGGGTCGTGCTCGCGGTGCCAGTCCTTCGCCTGCTCGAACCTTCCCTCGCGCACCCGTGCCAGCGAGGAGACGTAGCCGACCACACGGCCAGGCAGCTCGGGCCCATCACGCAGCTCACGCCAGTAACGGATGAGCTGGGTTTCGTCGCGCTCCCGCTCGTCCTGGTTCACGGTGAGCACCGTGGCGCGCACCCAGGTGGCGTCGTGCCGGTCGCCGAGCCAGGCGATCGCCTGGGCGAGCTCGACCGTGCGGCGGTCCTCGGCCGGCATCGGGTCGTCGCGGTGCTCGCGCCACAGCGCGACCGTCTCGCGCTGCAGCCGCTCATACGCCTCGCCGTCCTCGCTCAGGTCGGCGACGAGAACGGCACGGCTCCACCGTGCGTAGTCCTCGGGGCGGGTCAGGGCGAGCCAGGCCTGCGCCTGCTGAATCTCGATCAGCCGCGCCCGCCCACCGGCCGGGCTTCCGTCATCTGCGGTATCCATACCGGCAGGTGCACCCTTACGAGCGAGCCGCGCTTACATGAGATGTACGAATCGTGCATCAGATGCAATCGGTCAGAACGCCCGGTTTCCGCGCCCTACCAGGCCAGACAGCGGTGCGGCCGGGGCTATTCGGGTGGTTGGAACATCGGCTAGTTCACTGGCAGGGTCGGATGATCGAAGTGCCGGAATAGCTCTGTCGGCAAGCTCGGCGGACTGGGTGTTGCAGCGGTGCGAAGTCTCATGCCCGATAGGTGCGCCACGCGGTCGTGGCGTGCCGACGGTGCGTCTGAGCCGCGTTGCGTGATGGACGAACCTTGGTGCGGCCCCGAAGTAGCCGGGCGGCGATCTGAGAGTGGCCGGTCTGACCGGAGGCCGGTCTCGTGGCGAACCGCGTGCTGGGTGGTCAGTGCTGTGGGACCGGGTCGCGGAAGAGGATGCGCGGGACGAACCAGAGGTAGAAGACCATGCCGAACAGTTCGACCAGGGATTGCATGACGATGACGATCGCGGTGACCTCCCACCCCGCGGGCAGGGAGAACGCGAAGGGCAGCACGATGAAAGAGTTGCGGGTGCCTAGCGAGAACGCCAGCGTCCGCCCTTGACCGGCAGGAAGACGGAAGGCGAGGCTGAGGAGTTTCGCGATCACCAGGGCTGCGGCGAGGAACGCGACGGCGATGCCGACGACGATGGGCAGCAGGCGCAGGTTGTCACCGACCGCGCTGACGTGGGCGGTGGCGACCAGCAAGATCACCACGGCGAGCAACGGCACGGGCCACCAGCCGAACCGTTCCACCGTGCGCCCACGGCTCGGGCTCTTCTTCGCCCAAGCCTCGGTCAGCGCGGCCAGTCCGAGCGGGGCGAGGACGACCAGCAGCGCGGGCCAGACGTCGGCGAGAGCGAATACGGAGGCGAAGTCGATATCGGCCATCAGCCCCAGATACAGCGGCAGCAGCAGAAGCTGGAGGATCAGGGTGATCGGCGTGAGCGCGGTGGCGCGGGTGGCATCGCCGCGGCCGAGTTGGCTGAAGGTGATGAACCAGTCGGTGCAGGGCACCAGCAGCACCAGCAGCAGTCCGAGCCGCAGTGCCTCGTTCTCGGGTGCGAGCTGCACCAGAGCCCAGACCAGCAGCGGGATGATGACGAAGTTCCCGACCAAAGCAGTCGCGAGGAAGCGTCCGTCCTTGAACGCCGCCGGGATCGAGGCCAACGGCATCTGGGTGAAGGTGGCGTAGAGCAGCAGCGCGAGCACGGGCCAGACCAGGGTCTCGGTGAGATGCCCGGCGTCGGGCCAGAGGGTGCCGGTGAGGAGTCCTGCGGCGACGGCGGCGAGGTAGAACCAGACCTGGTGGCGTTCGAGGGTGTCGCGGCCGATCAACGCGGAGCGCTCTCGGTCGGGCTCGACTGTTCTGTACGACCGGGGATGAGCTCGTCCAGCATCGGCATCCCCTCCGGTGGTGCGGTGATGGTCAGCGTGAATCGCGGCCCGTTCAGGGCGATATCGAAGGAGAAGAACGGGCAGCACTCCTGCTCGGCGACCGCCAACGCGCTGACCTCGCCGAGGGCAGCGATGGGCAGGTCGACCCGGACGCCCCCGGCCACCGGGTGCAGCGGCGCATCGGCCAGCGCCTCATGCCACTGGGCAATGCGGTCCTGTTGCCCAATGCCGAGGGAGCAGGCCACCGGGGGTGGAGGCGGTGGCGCTGGTGCGGTGGCGAGGAAGGCGCAGTCCGGGCTGCACCGCTCGGAGCGGTCGGGCAGTTCATCCAGATGTTCGATCGCGGCGGCCAGGGCGTGGCGGGCCTCGGAGAGCTCACCGATCCCGGCATCGATCTGTTCGAGCTGGTCGCCCAGCAAGGGCCGCAGCCGTGCTTTGACGGTGGCGCACGGGTCGGATTCCCACACGCTCAGCAGCGAGGCGATCTGTTCCAGGGGCAGGTTCAGTTGCTTGGCGGCGTCGATGAACCGCAACCGCTCCAGGGTCTCGTCGTCGAAGAGGCGGTACCCGTTCGGGGCACGCTGTGGGCGCAGCAGGCCGAGGTCTTCGTAGTAGCGCAGCGTCGTGGGAGGCACCCCGCTGCGGGCTGCGACCTGGGATATGCGCATCGTCTCCACACCATCAACGGTAAACGTTCGAGTCGACTCGAAGGTCAAGGCCGGTCGTTCATGCCGTGAGCTCGGTGATGAGGTCGCGGACGCGAGACTCGATCTGATCGCGGATCGTGCGCACCGCCTCGAGCCCAAGCCCGGCGGGGTCGTCGAGCTGCCAGTCCTCGTAGCGTTTGCCGGGGAAGATCGGGCAGGTGTCACCGCAGCCCATCGTGATCACCACATCCGCGGCTTTGACGGCATCGGTGGTGAGCAGCTTGGGTCGTTCGGTGGTGATGTCGATGCCGACCTCGCGCATCGCCTCGACCACGGCGGGGTTGAGCTGGTCAGCGGGTTCGGAGCCCGCGGAGCGGACCTCGACCTTCCCGGCGGCGTGGTGGGCGAGGAGGCCGGCGGCCATCTGGGAGCGTCCGGCGTTGTGGACGCAGACGAACAGCACCATCGGGGCGGGTTGGGTGGTCATCGTGCCTGACTTTCTGTGTGATAGGGGTCGGTGTGGAACCAGCGTCGTGCCGTCCACAGGGAGACGTAGACGAGGCCGACCAGGACGGGCACCTCGATCAGGGGGCCGACGACCCCGGCCAGGGCTTGTCCGCTGGTGGCGCCGAAGGTGCCGATCGCGACGGCGATGGCGAGCTCGAAGTTGTTGCCCGCCGCGGTGAACGCCAGCGTCGTGGAACGGGCGTAGCCGAGGCCGAGGGCTTTTCCGAGCAGGAGGCCGGCGAACCACATGAACGCGAAGTAGACCAGCAGCGGCAGCGCGATCCGGGCCACGTCGAGCGGGTTCTGGGTGATCGCCTCGCCCTGGAGGGCGAACAGCAGCACGATCGTGAATAACAGCCCGTACAGCGCCCACGGTCCTATGCGCGGGATGAACGTCTCCTCGTACCAGGCCCGGCCACGGCGCTTCTCGCCGATCCACCGGGTCGCGAACCCGGCGATCAGGGGCACGCCGAGGAAGACGAGGACGTTGAGCGCGATCTGCCCGACCGAGACGTCCAGGCCCTGGGTGTCCAGGCCGAGCCAGCCGGGAAGGATTGTGAGGTAGAACCAGCCAAGTACGGAGAACATCACGACTTGGAAGATCGAGTTGATCGCCACCAGCACCGCGGTGGCCTCCCGGTCACCGCAGGCCAGGTCGTTCCAGATCACGACCATCGCGATGCACCGGGCTAGGCCGACGATGATCAGTCCGGTGCGGTACTCCGGCAGGTCGGGTAGCAGCAGCCAGGCGAGGGCGAACATGACCGCGGGTCCGACCAGCCAGTTGAGCACGAGTGAGGAGATGAGGAGTCGCTTGTCTCCGGTGACGGCGGCGATCTTGTCGTAGCGGACTTTCGCGAGCACCGGGTACATCATCACCAGCAGGCCCAGGCCGATGGGCACCGAGATGCCCGCGACCTCCATGCCGGTGAGCACGTCCGCCAGGGCGGGAACGAAGCGGCCGAGCAGGAGCCCGGCGATCATCGCCAGCCCGATCCAGACGGGCAGCCACTTATCCAGCGTCGACAACCGCTTCGGGGTCGCGGCCAGCGGCATCGTCGCGGTGCTCATGCGGGTGGAACTCTCGGGCGGGGGCATCGGTGTGCTCGGTCTCCTCATCGGGGGCGTGCGGGGCGGGGTCAGGCGGTGGGCTTGGTCGCGCGGATGATCGCGGCGTGCATTCCGTCGGCGGCCTCGTGGGTGAACTCCACGCTCGCGCCGGTGAACCCGGCAGCGGTCAGCCCGTCCAGGTACTCGGTCTTCGACAGTGCTCCGGCGATGCAGCCGACGTAGGAGCCGCGCTCGGCCCGCTCGGCCGGGGTGAGCCGGTCCTCGGCGACGACATCGGAGACCCCGATCCGGCCACCGGGGGCCAGGACGCGGAACATCTCGGCCAGGACGACCGGCTTGTCGGTGGAGAGGTTGATGACGCAGTTGGAGATCACCACGTCCACCGCCCCGTCGGGCAGGGGCACGTCTTCGATGGTGCCCTTGAGGAAGGCCACGTTCTCCGCGCAGGCCTCGGCCTTGTTTCTCTCGGCCAGGGCGAGCATCTCGTCGGTCATGTCCACCCCGTAGGCGAACCCCGATTTGCCGACTCTGCGGGCGGAGAGCAGCACGTCGATGCCGCCGCCGGAGCCCAGATCGAGGACGCGTTCGCCCTCGTGGAGCTCGGCGACCGCGGTGGGGTTGCCGCAGCCCAGACTCGCCTCGACCGCCTCAATCGGGAGGCCCGCGGCCGTTGCCTCGTCGTAGAGGCCGGCACCGAAGCTCCGCTCGGTAGGAGCACAGCACGACGACTGATCAGCGTCGGTCCTCTCCTCACCAGTAGACGTGCTGGCGCAACACGAGCTCGGCTGGGTTTCTTCGGCCAGGAGGTCGGCGTTGCGGGTTCCGGTGGCGACCGCGGTCGCGGCCTGGGCGTAGCGGGCGCGGACCTGCTCGCGCAGCTCGGTGTTCTCGCTCATCGTGTGCTCCATTCGGGTCGGTGGGCTTCGGGGCTACATATTGATGTTCGTCGATGTATCGACAGTTGTCAATGCGTGGCGTAGGATCAGGGGTCATGACGACTTCACTGCCGCTGATCCCCGCCGCCGACACCGCGGGTGGCTGCTGCGCGTCGGTCACGGGCGGGGTGCTCGCGGTCGAGGACGCGCAGCGGCTGGCGCGGATGTTCAAGGCCCTGGGCGATCCGACCCGTGTGCGGTTGCTGTCGATGATCGCCGCGCAGTCCGGCGGGGAGGCGTGCGTGTGCGACCTGACCGAACCGGTCGGCCTGTCACAGCCCACGGTCTCGCATCACATGAAGCAGCTCGTCGACGCTGGTCTGGTCACGCGTGAGCAGCGCGGGAAGTGGGCCTATTACGCGATCGTTCCCGAGGTCCTGACGATGCTCTCGGCAGCCCTCGACCCGGAGACGCTACAAGCTGGCGCTTGATGCAATGCATCCTTCGCAAGACCAGGTCCGAAGCGAGGCCGCACGCTAGAGTCGGGCTTGTCACACTGCCGCAGATCGGCGCGATTCCGCCCTGCAGCAAGTGCATGAATCGTGCATTAGATGGAACTTCCGACATTACTCGATGACGGAGATGTGGAGGTGGTCGTAGTGGCCCCCGGTCACGTTACCGGGGTCGTGCATGCCGCCGCCGTTGTAGTCGCGCCACCCGCTGCCGGGCGACCAGATTTCGCCTTGCCAGATCAGGTAGGCGATGCCGAGGATGTCGGTGTGCTCGATCAGCCAGTCGGTGACCTCCCAGCCGTAGTCGAGCTGTGTCGGTGTCGGGTACTGGCCGATCGCGTAAACTCAAAAGTGAAGCGGAGCCATCCCAACCACTGCTGTTCTTCGGAACTTCTCCCTTCGGGGCCCACCAACACGCCGCTTCTCGAAACCATTCGAAGCGTGTTGAAGGAGAGGCCCCTGATGTTGCTCATCATCTGGCTCGTCGTAATCTTCGTCATCCTCGTGGCGCGCCGCCCGCGCACCCGAGGCCCGATCAGCCGGCTCATGCCCACGAACCATCTGGTCGATGCCGTGCTCTACACCCGGCGAGGCGTCAAGTGGGGCATCCCGGCAATGCTCCTCGCCGCGCCCTACCTGTTCATCGCCGTGATGTGCCGCGGCTTCATCGACCAGGGCGGCCCCGGCTGGCTCAACCTCCTCGTGATCTACGGCATCTACAACGCCACCAAGATCGCCTGGATCGGCCCGATCAGTGTCATCTACCTCGCCCGCACCCGCTTCCTCGAACGCCTCGCCCGCAAGCGTGCGGAGCGCCAGGAACGGGAACAGGAGGCAGGAGAGGCGCAGAGTCAGTACGTCGCACCGCAGGACGAGCTCGCGATGACGGGAGGCGCATGATGAAGGCCATCGCCTACGTCCGCTGCGCCTCACCGAACCCTGACTACGAAGATGCGCAGAAGCGCAAGTGCGTCAAGTACGCGCAGGAACACGGGCTCGACATCATGCAGACCTACTCCGAAACGGGGATACCTCGCAGCCTGTCCGAGCGGCTGCTCGCGGCCGTGGCCGAGCATCGAGCCGAAGCCGTGATCGTGAAAGACGCAGCCCGTCTCGGCCGGAACCCCGCCGAGTACGCCCGGCTCACCGATGCGTTCCGAGCCGCGGACGTGAAGCTCTGCCTCGCAGACCTCAACCGCGCACCGGGCTTAGGGTCGTTCGAGGCCCGGCTGCTCGCCACCATTGCCGCTATCGAGGACGAACTGCTCGAAGAGACAGGAATGCTCGAAGAGGACGCCTGCTCACAGGACGACGAGCAGGACCTCACTCGCTGACCACCCCGACACAAGGAGGCCCCCGGCTCAGCCGGGGGCCTCCTTCGTGAGACGGGTCGAGCCGTCGCGGTCCGGTCTACCGTTCGCGACCGTGGCAGTCACGAAGCGTCACGCCTGCCGCGATCAGGTGGTTGCGCACCGTTCCAGCGTCGAACCCCACCTTCTCTCCAACGGTTGCCAACGACTCTCCCTGCGCGTAGCGGCTGCACATCTCGCCCACCTGCTCAGCAGAAGGGCCTTCCCGTCGAATCTTGACGCCGCGAGCACGCAGATGCCCCGCGAGCCGCTGGCGGCTGACGCCTAGGTCGCGAGCGATCACGCTCAGCGTCTCCTTCGCCTCGTAGCGACGCTCCGCTTCCAGCATCATCGCGTCCGTCAGCCGAGGCACCGGGCGCGGCTGCTTCCTACTGTGCGCGGCCGCGGTGCTCGCCTTCGGCAGCGGTCGAAGGCGGATACTGGGGTGGACGAGAACAAGCATCTGGAGGTCTGGGGCAAGGTTCGAACACTGTCGCCCCACTTCCACAGAGTTCGTTCCACGTGTTCGCACGGGGTCGTGAGTCCGGCGCGACCGTCGTGCCGGTTCCGGCGGCCCGAATCCGTGATCTATTTGTCGTCTCACCCGGCTGACCACCGCCCGTTTCAGCCTCCAATCCGGGGGTATCGGTAGGTCGTACGAAAGTACTCGGCCTGCGAAGAGCCTGGAGGCGTCATGGGAGCGGACCGTCCGTTGCGGGACGATGACATGCAGACCGTCGGGGGAGGTGGCACCGGCCCGAAGGGCGGGGACTCCGACAGCACCGTCCGTGGTGTCGACACCGATGCGAAGGACGCCGACAACGACGTCAAGGACGCCGATGCCGACGCGGTCGACGCGGACAGCGATGCGACGGACGCCGACGCGGACAGCACGGATTCGTGAGCTTCGTGAGGCCGACCGTGGCGGAGGCCCTCGAACGATGTGTCGGTGACGTCGACCGGTTCGCCCACGAGGTGTGGGGGCGACGGTTCCGGGTGCACGAGTCGCCGGGCGGCGGGTTCGACGACCTGCTGAGTCTCGACGACGTGGACGAGTTGCTGACCCGGCACTCGTTGCGCAGTCCCGCCTTCCGACTCGTGCGCGACGGCCGGACGTTGCCGCTGTCGGAATGCACGCGGACGACTCGCATCGGCGGTACGGCGGTGACGGGTGTCGCCGATCCCGCCCGGATCCTGGCCGCGATCGAGGACGGCGCCACGCTGGTGTTGCAGGGGTTGCACCGGTACTGGCCCCCGCTGGTCGACTTCTGTCGGGAGCTGGAGCTTGAGCTCGGACATCCTTGCCAGGTGAACGCCTACGTGACGCCACCCGGCGCCCAGGGGCTACGGCCGCACGTCGACACGCACGACGTCTTCGTGCTGCAGGCGTTCGGGACGAAGTCGTGGCAGGTATGGCGCACCTCGGAGGCCGGGACGGACGACGTCGAAAACGTCGAACTCCGCCCCGGAACGGCCCTCTACCTGCCCACGGGTACGCGCCACGCGGCCAGAGCGCAGCATGCCGTCTCCGGTCATCTCACCGTCGGGATACATCCCACGCGGTGGCGGGATTTGATCGAGGCCGTCGTCGCGCGGCTTCTCGACGATCCGGTGTGGGAGGCTCCGTTGCCGGTGCGCTACCACCGGAGCCGGGACACGGTGGCCGACGAGCTGGGACGCCACCTGAAGCAAGTGGGAGCCCAGCTGATGACGGCCGACCCGGCCGAGCCCGTGGAGCGGCGTGTCGAGCGCTTCCTCACGAGCCGGGCGCCGATGCTGCGCGGTGGGCTTTCCGACCGCCTGCGAGTGTCCGCCCCGGAGGACTCCGATCGGCTACGGCGACGTCCGGGGGCGGTGTGCGAGCTGCGTGCCGGCGAGGGCGGGGTCCTGCGGCTCCTCCTCGGCGACCGGGAGCTACGAGTGCCCGACCGGCTCGAACCGGTGATCCGGGAGATTCTCGCGCGCGAGACGTTCGTGGTTCGGGACCTGGCCGACCGACTCGATCGGGACAGCCGCCTGGTCCTCGTGCGGCGTCTCGTGCGAGAGGGACTGCTTGAGGTCGTGGATGCCTGAGCCTCCGGTGCGTTGTCGTGACCGCAGTGTGGAACTCCACGAGTCGCTGTACGGCACCGCGTCCACGGTGCGCAGGTGGGTGCTGTTGGAGGAACCCGGCCCGTGGGGACCCGACGCGCTACGTGACAACCGGCTTGACCAGCGCCTGATGACTCGGCTGCGTGAGGTGACGCGTTCCCTGCGGATCCGGGTGGCCCTCGTTCGCCGGGTGCATCGCCGTGGGGGCGTGACCAGGGAGCGCCGCCGGTGTCTGCTGGCCCGGACCGACCGTGAGGGCTGCTGGGTGGAGGAGGCGGTCCTCAACCGGCTCGACCAGGTGTTGGAGTTGGACTTCGAGTCGCTGGCCCTGGGCCGGTCGCCGGGGTTGCGGAGGATCACGCACCCGCTCTACCTGGTCTGTACTCACGGCTCCCACGACCCGTGTTGTGCCGAACGCGGTCGAGCGGTGGCGCGAGCGTTGGCCGACGAGCGTCCCCGACAGACGTGGGAGGTCTCGCACATCGGCGGGGACCGCTTCGCCGCCAACCTGCTGGTGCTTCCCCAGGGCCTCTACTACGGGCGGGTGCCCCCGGACGCCGCCGTCCGCCTCGCCCGCACGCACGAACGTGGAGAGGTCGAGACACGCCACTTCAGAGGACGCACCGCCTACGACTTCGGCGTGCAGGCGGCGGAATGCCTGCTGCGGGAGCGGACGGGCATTCGTGGGATCGACGACTTGCCGCTGTGGTCCGCCCGCAGTGAGGGGCACGAGACCGAAGCGGTCTTCACGGCCCCACGGGGAGGCTTCTACCGCGTACGCGTCCGCGGCACGCCTGCCTCCGTCGAGCGAGCACTCACGTGTCGTGCCGGGCGGTTGTCCACCCCACCCGAGTACGAACTCGTGGAGTGGCACCTCGAACCGGCCTGACCGCGACGACCGTGCCCGGCACGGTGTCCCTCAGCCGACCGCGCGCCGCACGAGGGCGGCGATGCGCTGTTCGACCTCCGGCGTCATGCGCGTGAGTGCGAATGAGGTGGCCCACATGTCGCCGTCGTCGAGCTTCGCCGTGTCGTTGAAGCCGAGCGTGGCGTAGCGGGCCTTGAACTTGTCGGCGTTCTGGAAGAAGCAGACGACCTTGCCGTCGAGCGCGTAGGCGGGCATCCCGTACCAGAGTTTCGGTGCCAGCGTCGGGGCGTTGGCCTTGACGATGGCGTGGACGCGCTCTGCCAGCTCGCGGTCGGAGTCGGACATCGCGGCGATCTTGTCGAGCACGTCGCGCTCGGCTTCTGCCGCCTTGTCCGCGCGTGACCTACGGCGTGCCTCCTTCTTCCGCTCCTCGGCGTGCTCCTTCATTGCGGCCCGTTCCTCGGCCGTGAACCCTTCGTAGGCGCGGCTCATGCTTCGTCCCCTTTCGTCGTGGCCTCGGAAGTCAACGCTAGGCGCGGGATGCCGTCCGTGCTTCTCGATTCCTGACCGGTTCTCACCCGTGGTGGGCGACCCGATTGGGCCGCCCCGCGTACAGGCGGTGCAGGACGAGTTCCAGCGGGCCGCGGGTGAAGCGCCGCAGCCACAGCGTGGCCAGGGCCGCCAACAGCGCGCTCACCGCGGCCCATGCCGCGACCACCCACCACGGTCGGGCGTCGGCGAGTGTCGTCGCGAGGCCGAACCCCCAGCCGTAGCAGAGCACGCTGCACACGAGGTTCTGGAGGACGTAGCACGACATCGCCGCCCGGCCCGTCGCGACGAGTCCCCGCCCGAGCGGGCCCGGCCGAGTGCGTCGCGCGAGCTCCGTGACGGCCGCGAGCAGTCCGAACGCGACGATGGGCGGCAGCACGTAGCGGTCGACGAAGAACCACTCCGGGCCCGCGAACGCGGTGACGAGGTTCAACGGCAGGCCCACGCCGAAACCGATCGTCATCATGCGGCGCCGCAGGTGGGCGCCCCGGTCGGAGTCCTCGAACACACCTGCTCGCAGGACCTCGATCCCGGCGAGGAACAGCACCGTGGACAGCGGGACGATGAGGAGCAGCTCGCTGCGGAAGTAGGCGGCCAGGTCGATGCGGGTGAGGACCTGGTCGACCCAGCTCGCCGACGCGTGGCGGTACGCGTCGGCATCGGGGTCGTCACCGCCGGAGGACAGCGCCCCGGAGTGCGCCGCCGTCGTCAACAACCCGACCAACGTCAGGTGCACGACCGCCGCGAACGTCATCCAGGCCCGCCGTACCCCGTCGCGGCGGGAGACCAGGAACGCCACGTGCACCGACACGAGCGCGTAGCCCATGAGCACGTCGAACTCGAAGATCAGCAGGTAGTGGAGCAGACCTTCGGTGAACAACAGCGTCGCCCGCAGCAGGTAGCGGCCCGGCCAGCGCCGCCCCCTGCGCAGCGCCGACCGGTACTGGAGTTCGACGCCGACGCCGAACAAAATGGACAGCAGCGCGAGGAACTTGCCGTTGGACAGGGTCAGAAGGACGGTCTCGACAACCCCGGAGTTCGCGCCGGGGTCCGTGGCCACCCAGCCGAACGCGCCCCGAGGGTCCGTGAAGATCCAGATGTTGGTGCCCAAGGTTCCGAGGATGGCCACTCCCCGCGCGAGGTCGAGAGCGTCGATGCGTTGCCCGGTGGAAGATGCGACATGGCTGTTCACAGTGCGGGCAAGGTACGGAACTTCGTGCGTGCGCGGCTCCACTCGAGGGTGGAGATCGGGATGGAGATTCGGGTGGAGGTCGGGGCCGGGTCAGTCCCGGACCAGCCCCGCCCGATAGGCGTAGCGCACCGCGTCGGCCCGATTGCGTGCGCCGATCTTGGCGAAGGCGTTGTTGATGTGGGTCTTCACGGTGGTCCGGGCGATGTGGAGCCGCCGGGCGATGTCGGTATTGGACAGACCGGTGCCGATGAGCGTCAGCACTTCCCGTTCCCGCGCCGTCAACCCCTCCGAGCTCACGCGGGGGCGGGGACGCTCGGCCAGGGCCGCCACCAGTCGGCGTGACACGTCGGCGGTGAAGGTGGACTGCCCCGCGACCACGGCCTTCAACGCGGCGTGGATCTCGGCGCGGCCGGTGTCCTTGGTCAGGTAGCCGCGTGCTCCCGCCGTCAGTGCCTCCCGGAGGGAGTCGTCGTCGGAGTAGGTCGTCAGCACGAGCACGGCCACGTCGGGATGTCTCTCGTTCACCAGCCTGGTCGTGGCGACCCCATCGAGAACCGGCATGCGCAGGTCCATGAGGACCACGTCGCAGTCCTTGCGCCCGAGGATGTCGAGCACGCCCCGGCCGTCGCCGGCCTGGCCCACCACGGTGACGTCGTCCATGAACTCCAGCAACGCGACCAGCCCCTCGCGCACGAGCTGCTGGTCGTCGGCGACGACGACGCGGATGGTCATCCGGACACGGCCTCCTTCGGGGATTCGTCGGCGAGTCGGGTGGGCACCGTCGCGGTGACCGACCAGCCGTCGGTGTCGGGTCCGGCCGTCAACGTTCCTCCGCAGAGGGCGAGCCGTTCGGCCATGCCGGTGAGCCCGAACCCGGTACCGCGCGTGACCGGGGTGTCCGTGGTGTTGTGCACCACCACGCGGACGGCCGTGTCGGTGTGGTCGAGGGTGACCGTGACGGGGGCGCCGCGCGCGTGTTTCGCGGCGTTGGTCAGTGCCTCGCGAACGGCTCCGAGCAAGGCCACCGTCGCGGCGGACGGCAACGGTCGTGCCCGCCCGGAGCGGCGGAAGGTGACGGGAACCTCGTGATCGCGCTCGAAGGCGTCGACGAGTTCGGCGATCGCCTCACCGAGCGCGGGCACGTCGCGGCGCAGAGCCGACACCGCTTCCCTCGCCTCGATGAGCCCGTCGGTGGCGAGGGCACGACACCGACGGAGGCGTCGCAGCACCGAGTCCGGGTCCTTGCTCGCCTCCAGCTCCGCCTCGGCGACCTCCAGTTGCACCCGCAGGGCTCCCAGCGAGTGCGCCAGGACGTCGTGGAGTTCCCGCGCGATGCGCGTGCGTTCGTCCAACGCCGCCGCACGGGCGTGTTCACTGCGGGCCAGCCGGGTCTGTTCGAGGAGGAGTTCCGTCTGTCGGGCGCGGAGCTGGTACTGCCTGCGGTTGATCCCGATCAACAGCACCACCACCACGACGAGGGACGTGGACACGAGCGTGGCGATGTCCGCGTCCGCGACCAGGCCGGAGACCGTCGTGAGACCGAGGTCGGCCACACCCACGGCCATGATCGTGCGCGTGGAGGGAGCGGGATGGGAGGCATACACGGCGAGTGCCATCGCCGCCACCACGAACACGGCGAACTCGCCCGCCATCTCGGCCGCCGACGCGAGCAACGAACACAGTGCCAGCGCGGTCGCCGCCGCGCGGGGACGGCGTGGGGACAGGACGACGAACGCCACCCAGCACGCGAATGCGCCGACGAGGGTGACTCCCAGCCACAACGGTGGTCCGGACACCAGGATCTCCACGAGAGCCCACCCGAAGAGCAGCAGCGTCAGCCCCTCGGCCACCCACCACGAGCGCCCGTGGTGATCGATGAAGCTCGACCGAGCCGACACACGCGCGAGGTCCACCGGACGCGGTGCCCGTGTTCGAGCCACTCGTTCTCCCATGTCGTCGGACGTTTCCGGACGCAGTATGGACCGGCCCTCTCCCGTCATCGGGCCGGAACCGACCGGTGTCCGTGGTCGAGTCGATCACGTCTGGTTCACTGTGCCACTTATGCGCACAAGCCTTGTCGTGATCGGTGCGGCCGTCGCCGCGTTGGTGTCCGGCTGCGGGGAGACCACCCAGTCGCAGTCGGGGGAGCCGTCGGAAGTCGTGGAGTCGAGCAGCACGGAATCGGCGGTGGCTCTGCCGCCGGAGCCGAAACCGGAGACCGAGCGGGAGTGTCCGTACCTCGACACCGAATTCGTGGCCCAGACCAACGGACAGCGGGTCGGCAGCGTCAAGACGTCCGCGGACGACACCAATCCGGCGTGCTTCTTCTACCGCCCCGACGGTGACGTCCAACTCACGGTGCGGGTGTATGAGGGGGAGGAGGAGGTGGCGCGTGCCCTCGTCGACGACGCGGCGCCGGTGGCGACCTCGAACCCGACCTCGCAACCGACGGGCTGGGAGGGCGGTTACGAGTCCCGTGACGACGGTGCCGTGTACGCGGTCTCCAAAGAGGGATACGCCGTCGTCGTGACCACGAATCAGCAACAGAGCGTGAAGGCTCGGACGGTGGCGATCGAAGCCATCACCAGGCTTGGGTTCTGAGAGTGACGGCAAGACACCGCTGCGTGCAGCCCAATTTGATCTTGTATTAGGGTTACGCGCACGCGCAGGCTCACCCCCAAAGGCAAGCCCCTACCGGGTTACCGGTTACTGGGTGCATGCCTACGCCGCTAGGCGGCCCTGCGACCGAATCGTGGAATCAGACTATGAAGGATGGGATCCGTGGCTGACACCCTCAAGGAAATCCTGCTCGACTCCAGCCGTCGCTCCACCGTGGTGGCTGACCTCCAGACCCTGATCGACGAGGAGGTCGCGGCCAAGAGCGGTGTCTCCGGCACCGTCATCAAGACCGGTTACGCGGCCGTCAAGAAGATCAAGCCGGGCATCATCGGCGCCGCGGTGGACAGCCTGCTGGACGACTTCGTCGCCGCCCTTGAGCCGATCTACGCCGACTTCAAGGCGAGCGGCGCGAGCGACTTCGGCTCGTACCTGCCCACCCGGTCGGACGCCGCCGATGCCCTGCTGTCGGTGACCGACGCCCGCGCCGAGAAGAGCGACCGCGAGAGCATCAAGAAGGTCTACAACAAGCTGCGCCCGAAGGGCAAGGAGAACGTCGAGGAGGCTCTGCCGCGGCTGGGCAAGCTGATCGACAAGCACGCCGCCTGATCGACGTGGCGTAGCGAGCTCGACCCCCGAAGGACATCGTGGGCTGTCCTCGGGGGTCGAGTCGTATCTCCTGCCGCACGAGCGCGTCAGCTCTTGGCCGACTTGCTGGCCTGGGCGGCCTTCGTGTTGTTCGAGGACGACTGCTGGTCGGGCGCCTTCTCCGAGTTCGGGGCCTTCGCGGAGTCGGACGACGCCGAAGTGGTGGGCGGGGTCGGAGTGTCGGTGCTGCGCGGCGGCACCGGCGCGATGGCCGGCTCCTCCCGCTGGGACCTCATCGCGTAGGCGGCGGCACCCGCCAGGGCCGCCAGGGCCAGCAGCCAGGGCCACTTGCGCTTGGGGCGCTTGCCCATGCCGTGCTTGGACATGGCCTTCGCCTCCGCGATGGCGGCCTTGAACTCCTTCTTCGCTGCCCGGAACTCGCGCTTTGCCTTACGGCGCGACTGGCCCGCCGCCTTCGCCGCCTTGATCGCGGCCTTCTTGGCCTTGCGGCTCGGGCCCCGCAACTCCTCCCGACGCTGTTCGGCGAGGGAACGTACGTCTTTTGCGCTGCGCATGGCTTCCTTCCGGGTCTGTGCGGCCCTGCGGGCGAGTTCCTTACGAGCGATCTCGGTGCCTTCGCTCAGTCGTTGTTCCGCGGCTTGTGCGGCCTGCGCCGCCACGTCGGCGCTCACCCTCCCGATCTCGCGAGCGCGTTCCCGCAACGTGCGCGTACCGTTGCCGGTGTCGTTCAGGACTTGGGTGGTTCGACCCTTCTGTCCCATCGGCCTCACCTCGTCATTCATTGGTCTGCATAGCGTGTGCCCCTGTAGCTCATCCTGCCCCGCTCCTGGCGATCGTGCCGTGGATGGCACGATGAATCGCGTGACTGACAGCAACGCAACCCCCAGTGGCGGGAAGATCAGGGCCACCCTGCACACCAACCGAGGCGACATCCGCCTGGTGTTGTTCCCGGATCACGCGCCGAAGACGGTCGCGAACTTCACCGGTCTGGCCGAAGGCACGAAGGAGTACACCCAGCCGAACGCCAAGGGTGAAAGGTCCGGTCCGTTCTACGACGGCTGCATCTTCCACCGGGTGATCGACGGCTTCATGATCCAGGGCGGTGACCCCACGGGCACCGGCCGCGGCGGGCCGGGCTACAAGTTCGGCGACGAGTTCCACCCGGAACTGCAGTTCAACCGGCCGTACCTGCTGGCGATGGCCAACGCGGGGCCGGCCACGAACGGGTCGCAATTCTTCATCACCGTGGCCCCCACGCCGCACCTGAACTTCAAGCACACGATCTTCGGCGAGGTGGCCGACCAGGAGTCGCGGAACGTCGTCGACGCCATCGCCCGTACCGCCACCGGTCCGGCCGACAAGCCACTGGAAGACGTCGTCATCGAGCGCGTCACCATCGAACGCGGCTGAAAGGTGCCCGGCACCAGGTAGGTTGGTGGTGGGCCACGCGCGCGGTCGTGGGCGCGTGGTGTGACCATGCCGTGGACGGCCGCCGGTCGTGAGCGCAGGAGTGTCGACAGCACTGTGACAGAACCCCCCAACCCCCCGCCGTACGGGCAGCCCTCACAGCAGGCGTTGCCGGGTTGCTGGTGGCACCCGGCGCGGCAGACCGCTCTGCGCTGTGTGCGCTGTGACCGGCCCGCGTGTCCCGACTGTCTGCGGGAGGCCTCGGTCGGGCACCAGTGCATCGACTGCGTGACCTCGGCGCAACAACACCACCGTGCCCAGTCGGTGGCCTACCGGAGGGCCGGCTACGGGGAGCGCACGGTGGCGGGGGCGCGGGTGCCGGGGCGACTCGTGGTCGTCCCGCTGTTGATCGCCGTCAACGTGGTGGTCTACGCGCTCACGGCCTTCCAGGCGGGCGACGTGATGAACAACTATCTCTCGCCCGTCTTCGCCGACGGTGTGTTGTGGCCGGAGGCCGTGGTCCTGATCGACGAGTGGTGGCGACTGCTCACCTCGGGGTTCTTGCACTACGGCCTTCTGCACCTGGCCATGAACATGCTGGCGCTATGGGTGCTCGGGCGGGATCTGGAGATGCTGCTCGGGCGAGTCCGGTTCCTGGCCGTCTACTTCCTGTCGATGTTCGCCGGCGCCGTCGCGGTGTTCGTGTTGGGTGAGCCGGGGACGGCCACGGCGGGGGCCTCGGGCGCCATCTACGGGCTGATGGGGGCGGTTCTCGTCGCGGTGCTGAGGTTACGGCTGAACCCGACGACGGCGATCGCGATCATCGTGTTGAACGTCTTCTTGAGCATGTCGATCCCCAACATCTCGCTGCTGGGGCATCTCGGAGGACTCGTCGCCGGTGCCGTGGCGATGGTGGCGATGGTGTACGCGCCCGAGAAGAACCGGGCCGCCTACCAGTCGGGCGCGTTGGGAATCCTGGCGGTCGCCTTCGTCGGGCTCGTCGTCTACCGCGATGCGCAGCTCGCCGAGCAGTTGTGCACGCTCTACTCGGTGTGCGCCTGACGCAGCCGTAGGAGTTCGTCGTACACGTCTTTCGGATCGGTGCCGAGTTCCACCCACCCGAACACGGTGAGCCGGTCGTCAGCCTCCAGTTCGACGGACTCGGAGTCGCGGCCGTACCGTTTCGTTCGGGTGAGGCGCACGGCGACCTCGGACCACGGTAGTGTCCGGGTCCCCGTAAGAGTGCGCAGGCGAACGCCTCGCCCGTCGGCGGCGAGTCGGGGGCGGACCACGGTCCCGTGCAGTGACAGGGCCGCGAGCGCGGTGGTCACCACGCCGAGAAGGAGGGTGCCCGGACGGTCGTCGGCGTCGACGGTCCAGGCGAGCGCGCCGGCCGCGGCCACCGTGAGAGCCCAGCCGACACCGACGAGCGCGGGCCTCGGAGCCCAGGCCCGGACCGAGTTATCCACAGGGTTATCCACAATGGGGATGAGTTACACGGCTGTGTTTCCCCTGGTCAACGCCAACGCATGGTCATCAACAGACCGGTGATCATGAGGGCGAAGCCGATCGCGAAGTTCCAGCTGCCGAGCTCGGTCATGAAGTCGATCTTGTGACCCGCCAGGTAGTTGACGACGAGCCACGCGAGACCGAGCAGCATCAACCCGAACATCACGATCTTGTAGATCGGGTGCGACGGGCCCGCCGCCCGGACCTTCACCGGGGTACGGCGATTCGGCGGCGGTGTGTACACCGTCTTCTTGCGAACCTTGGACTTGGGCATCGGAGTCCTCGCGTGCTGTCGGGCAAAATGATCGGCAGTGCGCAACTGCCACTTTCTCAACACGTTAACGTAATCGGACAGGCGCCAGAACCGGGGAGCGAGCGCCGGTCAGCAGATCGTGATCACCTTGCGCCGCTTGCGCGAGAGGAGCCCTCTTGTCGAGGTACGAGGACCCGGAGACCCGCGAGATCGCCGCGCCCTCTCAAGGCCGGCCGCCCCGAATTCCCCCCGGTGGTCCGGTGCCACAGGGGACCCGGCGTGGCCAGTTGTATCCGTCCGGTCTTCCCCAGCCACGGGAGCGGGCCCGGGGAAGGCTGCCGCAGCCCGGCACGGAGCCGGTTCGAGGGCGGCCTCCGCACCCTCCGCAGTCTCCGCGGCAACGGCCGGAGCGAAGGCCGCGGGCTCCCTACCCGGCCGAACGCCCCCAAACCGAACGCGCCAGGGGGGAAAGTCCTCGGGCCGGACATTCCCGGGGCGAACGTCCACCGGCCGAACGCCCTCCGGTCGACCGCACGCAAGCCGAACGCACACGCGCGGTGAGGTCGCTGGCCGAGGCCCCGACTCGGCCGGTGCTGCCCCCGGTCCCCCGGCGGCCCGAGCAATCCGATCCGGTACCGCCTCCCGAGCCCGACGAGGACGCGCTTCCCGAGGCGGAGACGCCGGAAGACCCGCCGGAGGAGCCTCCCGCCTCGAAGACCGCACCCGACAAGGGCGGACGAGGCCGCGCGGTCGTGCGGACCTTCGGGGAAATCCTCATCACCCTCGGCATCGTGATGCTGTTGTTCGTGGTGTACGAGCTGTGGGTCACCAACCTCATGTCCCAGGAGCTCCAGCGGAACGCCAGTGCCGACCTCGAACGGCGTTGGTCGCAGCAGCGGGAGATGCACACCGAGCCCATGCCCGGTGAGGCGTTCGCGCGCATGTACATCCCGTCCTTCGGCGTCGACTGGAACTTCACGATCCAGCAGGGCGTGGACGCCGCGACGCTGGAGATCGGGCCCGGTCACTACAAGAAGACGGCCATGCCGGGGGAGCCCGGAAACTTCGCCGTCGCCGGGCACCGGGTGGGCAAGGGCGCGCCGTTCAACGATCTCGACCTGCTCGGTTCGTGTGACGCCGTGGTGATCGAGACCATCGACAGCTTCTTCGTCTATCGCGTGCTGCCGATGAGCGACGAGGTCGAGGGCTGGGCGCAGGGCAAGGGCAAGGACCCGCGCTGCTTCGGGGTGAGGCCGCTGACCGAGATCGACCCGGCCTACAGCGAGACGGTGGGGCGGCGCATCGTGCTGCCGACGCGCGGGGACGCGGTCGCCCCCGTGCCGTATCGGCCCGACTCCACGTTGACGGAGGGACAACAGGTGGAGCTGCTGACCCTGACCACCTGCCACCCGCGGTTCTCCGACCGCGAGCGCATGATCATCCACGGGGTGCTGACGAACGTGTTCGAGAAGAAGTCGGGCGCGACCTACGAGCAACTGCTGAAGGAGATCGGGGAGGCCTGATGTACGGCTGGATCTGGCGGCACCTGCCGGGCCCGCTGGTGGTGCGCATCGGCCTGGCCGCGGTGCTGATACTCGGGGTGGTGGCCCTGCTGATGTTCGTCGTGTTCCCGTGGGTGGAGCCGCTGCTGCCGTTCAACGACGTCGCCGTCGAGGAGTAACCGGCGTGTCCGCAGCCTAGGAACGCGTGTCCGCAGCTCAGGGACGTGTGTCCGCGGTTCCCGTACGCCGCGCGATCAACGCGTCGATGCCGTCGAGCAGCAGGTCGAGGCCGAACCGGAAGTCGGTCTCCCGGTCGTACCACTCCGCGCTGCCCGCGACGAAGGCCCGACTGTCGACCGCGCGTGTCAACGCCGGGTACGACTCCTCGTCCACGAGTTCGGCCAGCAACTCCCCGTAGAGCGTCGAGCTGGCGGGGAGGTGGCTGCCGACGCTGCCGGCCGGGGCCAGCGCGGTGATCAACGATGCCTGGCTCAGCGCGTAGACGCTCAGCGTCGTGGCGATGCCGATCTTCTCGCCCTCGCTGAGTGGCGTGTCGGCCAACGCGCGAAGCAGGTGGTCGAGCCAGCGCAGCCCGCGCGGGCCCATGGGCGGCCCCATACGCGCGCCGGTGTGAGCGATCCCCAGTGCCCAGGGGCGGGCGACGAGGACGTCGGCGTTGGCCTTCGTCCAGACGTACAGGTACTCCCGGCGTGACAGGTCGCCGAGAGCCGGAGGCTCCCCCGACACCGCGTCGAGCATGGCGAGCAGCAATTCGTCCTTGCTGCCGACGTAGCGATAAAGCGACATGGGGGCCACCCCGAGGCGAGCGGCGACACTGTTCATCGACACCGCCCCGAGGCCCTCGGCATCGGCGATCTCCACGGCGGCCGCGGTGATCCGGGCCAGGTCGAGGCTGGGTTTCGGTCCCCGACGAGAGGCGGGCTCGCGTCCCCACATCCTGGCGATGACCGGAGGAAGCTCCGGTCGAGCGCGTTCGTCCGCCATGCGCCTCCTTCGCCTGTCCGTTCGTTCCCTCACCCTATGCGCCGAGCCGGAGGCTGCTTGACCGGCCTCCCAGAAACTGCGTATGGTTCATATAGTTTATGGCATACACAATAAGTCATACGCAGTTTTGGAGGGGGTATGTCACCACCGGCGATCGAGGCGCGGGGCGTCCGTAAGAGCTACCGAGACCGTCCGGTACTCGACGGGCTGGATCTCACGGTGCCCGCCGGTACCGTGTTGGCCCTGCTCGGAGCCAACGGGGCGGGTAAGACGACCACCGTCCGCATCCTCACCACGTTGCTGAGCCCGGACGGCGGAACGGCCCGCGTCGGTGGTCACGACGTGCGCACGGAGCCCGCCGCCGTCCGCCGCGCCATCGGCCTCACCTCGCAGCAGGCCAGCGTGGACGAACTCCTCACGGGGCGCGAGAACCTGGAATTGTTCGCGGGCCTGAATCACCTCGGGTGGAGGGCGTCCCGCCGGCGGGCGTCGGAACTGCTCGAACAGTTCCGGCTCACCGAGGCCGCCGAGCGCAGGGTGGGGGACTACTCCGGTGGTATGCGTCGCCGGCTCGACCTGGCCGTGAGCATGGTGGCCGCCCCGCGAATCCTGTTCCTCGACGAACCGACCACCGGGCTCGATCCGCGCAGCAGGGTCGACCTGTGGGACGTCGTGCGTGATCTCGTGCGTGCCGGGACGACGATCCTGCTGACCACGCAGTACCTGGAGGAGGCCGATCAGCTCGCCGACCGGGTGGCCGTCATCGACGGCGGCCGCATTGTGGAGGAGGACACGCCGGACGGTCTCAAGCGTCGGGTGGGCACGGAACGACTGCGTCTGGCCCTGGCCCAGCCGGGACACGCGCCGGCGGCCGTGGCGCTCCAGCCCGGTGCCCACCTCGACCCCGAGACCGGCGAGATAGTGGTCCCGCTGCGTGATCCGGACCACCTGCGGCAAGTGCTCGACGACCTGCATCGGGCCGGCTTCCCCGTGGCGTCCGTGTCGCTTTCCGCTCCCACACTCGACGACGTGTTCTTCCGACTGACGGAGAAGGAGCCGGCGGCATGACGGCCCGAACCCTCGCCCGCGACTGGGCAGACGAGCTGGTGTTGCTCACCCAGCGTGCGTTGCGTCGGGAGTTTCGGCAGGTCGACGGCCTGCTCGTCGGCATCGTGCTGCCGATCGCGATCATGGGCGCCATGGTCGGCGTCTTCGGCCGTGCCGTCGACACCGGGACGACGCTGGCCTACGTCGACTACGTGACCCCCGCCGTCATGTTGCTGTGCGCGGGATACGGCGCCGCCACGACGAGCATCGGAATCACCGAGGACCGCCTGCGGGGACTCACCCAGCGGTTCATGACGTTGCCGATCGCGGGGTGGGGACTGCCCGCCAGTCAGGTGACGGCCTCGGTGCTGCGCAACGTGTGCACCACGGGCCTCGCGGTGGTCGCCGCGCTGGTCCTGGGGTTTTCCCCGAACGCGGACTTCGGTGACTGGCTGCTCGTCCTCGCCGTCGTCGCGGGTTACGTCGTCACCGTCGCGTGGTGGTCGGTGGTGTGGGGGCTGCTGGTGAGGAACGTGCAGGCCTCGGGGGCCTTCTCGTTCGCCGTGCTGTTCCTGCCGTACGTGTCGAGCGCTTTCGTGCCCGTCGAGTCGTTGCCCGGCTTCCTGCGGGGATTCGCCGAGTACCAGCCGATCACGCCGCTCGTGGAGCTGCTGCGGGGGCTTCTGCTGGGACTGCCGGTGGCCGACGGCACGGTGTGGGCCGTGGTGGCATGGCTCGTCGGGGGGAGCGTGGTGGCCGTTCCGTTGGCTGCCGCGCTGTTCCGGCGGCGAGCCAGGAACTGAGCGACACGACGTAGGCTTGGCACATGCGTGTACTCGTCGTCGACAACTACGACAGCTTCGTCTACAACTTGGTGCAGTACCTCGCCCAACTCGGTGCGGAGTGCACGGTGTGGCGCAACGACGTCGTGGACGTCGACGACGTGGTGAAGTTCGACGGCGTACTCGTGTCGCCCGGACCGGGCACGCCGGAGAAGGCCGGCCGCAGTGTCGAGGTGGTGCGGCGGTGCGCGGCGGAGTCGGTGCCGATGCTCGGGGTCTGCCTCGGCCACCAGGCCATCGGCGTCGCGTGGGGAGCCACGGTCGCCAGAGCGCCCGAACTGCTGCACGGCAAGACCAGCGAGGTGGAGCACCGGGGCACGGGCGTGCTCGCGGGACTGCCGAATCCGTTCACCGCGACTCGTTACCACTCACTGGCCGTGGTGCCCGAGACCATCCCGGACGAATTCGAGGTCACCGGGCGTACCGCGTCCGGAGTGGTGATGGGCATGCGGCATCGGGAGCTGCCCATCGAGGGGGTGCAGTTCCACCCCGAGTCGGTGCTCACCCAGGGTGGGCACCGGATGCTGGCCAACTGGATGGCCTCGGCTGGACACCCCGTACCCGAACACCTGGTCGACGAGCTGGAGCAGGCCACTCGCGCGGTGCAGCAATCCGCCATGGTGTAGGCGTGGCGCGCGAAGCGTTCGCCGTCTCGTGCTCGTGACGGACACGGGGCGGCATCGAAAGGGCCCCCTCCTCGGCGCTTGCCCGAGAAGGGGGCCCTCTTTCGTCGTCTACGGACTACCAGGGCAGCGGATCGTCGTCCTCCGACGGCTCGGTGGAGCCGTCCTCGTCGGCTCCGATGATGAGCGTGATCTGCTGGTCCTTGGTGATGGAGCTACCGGCGGCCGGGTTGGAGCCGATCACCTTGCCTATGAGGTCGGAGTCCGGGGCCGTCTGGAACTGCTCCGAGACCGAGCCGGTCCAGCCCTTGTCCTGCAGTGCCTTGACCGCTTCCTCGGGCGTCAGGCCCTCCAGCTTCGGTACCTCGATTTTGGCCTGCGACCCGTTGGAGACGTCCAGCCTGACCTGCGTTCCTTCCTTCACGCTGCCGCCGTTGGGTTCCTGCCCCACGACGGTGCCCGCGGGCTCCTCGTGGTCGACGTCGTTGCGCACCACGACGAGACCCAGTCCTTCGAGGGTGGCCTTCGCCTCCTCGAACGACTTGCCCGTCATGTTCGGCACCTCGACCTGGTCCGGCTCCTTGCCGATCGTGATCGACACGGAATGGCCCTGCTCCACTTCCTTGCCGGCGGGCGGATCCTGCTCGATGACCCTGCCGTACATGTTCTCGTTGTCGACCTCGACCTCCTTGACCTCCGGGTCGAGGGTGAGGTTCGCGTCGGCCAGCTCCCTCTCGGCGGCGTCGCGCGTCAGGCCCGTCAGGTCGGGAACCGAGACCTTCTCGGGAGCGGCACCCACTCGCAGCAGGATGCGGGTGTCGAGCGACACCGTCCGACCCGCCGGGGGGTTGGTTTCGAGGACCTTGCCGATCTGGTCGGCGGTGCACTGCGACTCGCCGGACGGCGGGTTGTCGATGCAGACCACCGGTTCGACCTTGAGGTTCTCGAAGCCCTCGGCCTTCAGCTGCTGTTTCGCCTGTTCGACCTGGACGTCCTTGACGTCGGGTATGGCCTTCTCCTCGGGAGCGCTATTGAAGCTCCCGCTGATCCAGGCGATGAAGGCCGCCGCACCGAGGACGAGGATGGTGATCGCGGCGGCGGCGAAGGCGCGATTCCTGCGCCGCTTCCTCGCGTCCTCCTCCGGGTCGTCGTAGACGTCGGGGGTGTAGTCGTCGTCGGGCTCGGGTTGCCGCGACGCGTTCAACACCTGGGTGCGCTCTTCCTCGATCGGAGGGGCACCCGCCATGGGAGCGGACGGCCGTTGTCCCGACAGGATGCGGACGAGGTCCGAACGCAGCTCCGCCGCCGACTGGTAGCGCTCGCTGGTGCTCTTGGCCAGGGCCTTCAACACTACGGCGTCCAACTCCGGGGTGACCGCCGGGTTCGACTCCGACGGTGGGCGAGGGGCCTCCCGAACGTGCTGGTAGGCCACCGCCACCGGGGAGTCACCGGTGAACGGTGGTTCGCCCGTGACGAGTTCGTACAGCACGCACCCGGCGGAGTAGACGTCCGAGCGAGCGTCGACCGTCTCGCCGCGCGCCTGCTCCGGCGACAGGTACTGGGCGGTACCGATCACCGCGGCCGTCTGGGTCATCGCCGCCTGTCCGTCGTGCACGGCACGGGCGATGCCGAAGTCCATGACCTTCACCGCGCCACTGCGGGTGATCATCACGTTCGCGGGCTTGACGTCGCGGTGGATGATGCCGTGGCGGTGGGAGAAGTCCAGCGCGGCGGAGACGTCGGCCATGACCTCCATGGCGCGCTTCTGCGGCATCGGGCCCTCGGTCTTCACGATGTCGCGAAGCGTCCTGCCCTCGACGTACTCCATGACGATGTAGGGCAGGGGGCCGTACTCGGTGTCGGCCTCACCGGTGTCGTACACCGCCACGATGGCCGGGTGGTTCAGGGCCGCAGCGTTCTGCGCCTCCCTGCGGAAGCGCTCCTGGAACATGGGGTCTCGGGCGAGGTCGGCACGCAGGATCTTCACGGCCACCTCGCGGCCGAGTCGAATGTCGTGACCGTGGTGGACCTCGGACATCCCGCCGTAGCCGAGTGTGTCACCCAGCTCGTAGCGGTTAGAGAGCAGTCGGGGTGCGCTCATAGCTCGGTGCCGTCCCATTCACTCGGTCTTCTACTCACGTCCGACCCGTGGCCGGAGCGTGTCGCCAGTGCCCTGTGGCCAACGACATTCACCTGTGGTTCTCCATCGGGAGTGTGCTCATCATGCCTTGTCCGCTGCCGCCGTCGGACGACTCCATACCGGTGTGCGGCCAGTCGGTGGTGCCCACCGGGACCCTGGGAGGGTTCTCCGAGTCGTCGCTCCACACAGTGAAGGCGAGCACCAGCACGACGACGATCAGCAGGAGCACCGACGCCACGGCCAGTAACGTCCACGCGGGAGCACGTCGCCGGGGTTGCCCCATCGTCATGGGCGGCGGAACCGGCGACATCGACGGGCGTGAACCCGGCCCCACGGGGCCGGAGCCCGGTGCCGGCGGCACCGTCACCATCGGCGCACTCTGCGGGGGAGGTGCGTTCGGAGGCACCGGATGCGTGAGGTAACCGGCGGCGGCGAGCCCCGAGGGAGGCGGGAGCGGGTGGCCCGCCCGCACGGCCGCGACGGCGTTTGCGAACTCGCCACCGTTGGCGTAGCGCTGTCGCGGGTCCTTCACGAGGGTAGCTTCGATGACGGCTCGGATGCCCGGAGGCACGTCGGGCGGCAGCGGCGGGGCGATGTCCCGGATGTGCATCATCGCCACGCTCACGGCGTGTTCCGACAAGAACGGTCGGTGACCGGCCAAGCACTCGTAGCCGCACACGGCGAGCGAGTACACGTCGCTGGCGGGTTCGGCGTCGTGGCCGAGCGCCTGCTCGGGGGCGATGTAGTGGGCCGTGCCCATCACCATGCCGGAGCGCGTCACGGGGGCGGCGTCGACGGCCTTCGCGATGCCGAAGTCGGTGAGTTTCACCACGCCGGTGGGCGTGACCAGGATGTTCCCCGGTTTCACGTCACGGTGCACGAGGCCGCGTTCGTGTGCCGCCTGCAGCGCGCGCCCCGCCTGTTCGAGGATGTCGAGCGTGCGCTCGGGGGACAGCCGACCTTCCCTGGCGAGGATCGCGGCCAGCGGCTCCCCCTGGACGAGTTCCATGACGAGGTAGGCGATCGACCCCTCGCCGGTCTCGGTCTCGCCGTAGTCGTGGACTGCCGCGATTCCGTGGTGGTTCAGCGACGCCGTGGTGCGTGCCTCCGTACGGAACCTGTGCAGGAACTCGGCGTCACCGGACAGCTCGGCCTTGAGGATCTTCACTGCCACGGTGCGGTCGAGCCGGGTGTCACTGGCTTGCCACACCTCGCCCATCCCGCCGACCGCGATGCGGCTGTCGAGTCGGTAGCGCTGTGCGAGCAGTTGCCCGGACGACAGCATGACTCAGCCACCTCCGAGCGCGGCGGCGATGGTCCCACGTCCGATCTCGGCGGCCACCTTGCCACCCGTCGCGGCGAGTCCGTGGTCACCACCCGACTCGACGATGACGGCGACGGCGATCTTCGGGTCGTCGTAGGGGGCGAAAGCGGTGTACCAGGCGTGGGGCGGAGTGGCCTTCGGGTCGGTGCCGTGCTCGGCCGTCCCCGTCTTCGAGGCGATCTTCAGGGAGGGGTCCTTGCCACCACCGCCGGTGTTGGCCTCGGAGGCGATCATCATGTCGGTGAGGACCTCGGCGTTGGCCGCGGACAACGCAGGGTCACCGGTGAGTTCCTCCGGAGCGAACTCCTCGATCTCCGACAGGTCCGGCGCGAGGAGCTGCTTGACGAGCCGAGGCTTCATGGCCACGCCGTCGTTGGCCACCGTGGCGGCGAGCAACGCGTCCTGCAGCGGGGTCAGGCGGACGTCGCGCTGACCGATACCGCTCTGGTACAGGGCGGCCTCGCTCTCCAGCTCACCGAGGTCGGACGGCACGACGCTCATCGGGATGGTGAGGTCGGAGATGCCGATGCCGAAGTTGGCCGCGGTCTCGCGCAGCTTGTCGGCACCCAGCTCGGCGGCGATCTTGGAGAAGGCGGTGTTGCAGGAGTACGCCAACGCGTCCTTCAACGTGCCGCCCTGACAGGTGGTGCCGTTGAAGTTCTCCAACGTGGTGGACGTACCCGGCAGGGTGACCCGCGCGTCCCGGATGATCGGGGTGTCCGCCGTGGCGCCGTTCTCCAGCGCGGCGGCCGTGGTCACGATCTTGAACGTGGAGCCCGGCGGGTAGGTCTCTCTGATCGCCCGGTTCAGCATCGGGTTGTCCGGGTCGTCGTTGTAGTTCTTCCACGCCTCCTGCTGGTCGGCCGAGACGTGGGAGGCCAGCTTGTTCGGGTCGTACGACGGGGTGGAGACCATGGCCAGGATGTCGCCGGTCTTCGGGTCGAGCGCGACGACGGCGCCCTTGTACCCGCGTTCGGTCATCATCTTGTAGGCCGTCTCCTGGACCGCGGGCTTCACGGTGAGCCGGACGTTGCCGCCTCTCGGGTCGCGCCCGGTGATCATGTCGCTGAGCCGTCGCACGAGCAGGCGCGAGTCGGAGCCGTTGAGGAAGTCGTCGTAGGCCCGTTCCAGGCCGCCCGCCCCGTAGACGACGGAGTAGTACCCCGTGACCGGTGCGTACATCGGCCCGTTGGAGTAGGTGCGGCGGAAGTTGAAGATGTTGTCGGTGGGCTCGACCCCCGCGAGCACCTGACCGGCGTCGTCCGAGGTGATCTTGCCACGCTCGCGCGAGTACTCGTCGAATAGCACACGGGTGTTGCGCCCGTCGGTGCGGTAGTCCTCGGCCTTCACCACCTGGACGTACGTGGAGCTGGCGAGCAGCATGGCGATCATCACCATCATGGCGACGCCGACCTTGCGCAGCGGCGTGTTCACGGATGCCTCCCCCCTTCGTACGGCCGGGCCGGTCCGGTGGGACCCGGCTCGGCCGGCGGACGTTGCACCATCACCGTGTGCGCTTCGGCCAGCGGAGCCTTGGGCACGGGTCTGGGCTTCGCGGCCTGCTGCGGTCTCCTCGCCGCGTCGGAGATACGCAGCAGGAGCGCGACCAGTGCGTAGTTCGCCAGCAGTGACGATCCACCGGCCGAGAGGAACGGTGTGGTGACACCCGTCATCGGGATCAGCTTCGTCACACCGCCGATGATCACGAAGAGCTGCATGACGATCGCGAACGACAGGCCACCGCCGAGCAGCTTGCCGAAGGTGTCGCGGACCGCGAGCGCGCTGCGCATGCCTCGCATGGCCAGCAGCAGGTAGACGAGCAGGATCGAAGACAGCCCCACGAACCCGAGTTCCTCGCCGAGCGCGGCACTGATGAAGTCGGTGTGGGACTCGGGCACCACGTCGGGCCTGCCGAGCCCGAGACCGGTGCCGAACATCCCGCCGGTGCCGAGTCCGAAGAGCCCCTGGGCGATCTGGTAACCACCGCCGAGGTCGTCGTAGGTCTCCAGCGGGTCGATCCAGTTGGCGACTCGCTGCTGCACGTGCGTGAACAGCGAATACGCGATGACGGCGCCGACCGAGAACATGCTCAGCCCGAGCACCACCCAGATGATGCGCTCGGTGGCGACGTAGAGCATGACCAGCACGATGCCGAAGAACAGCAGCGCCGTGCCCAGGTCCTTCTCGAAGACCAGGATGCCGAGGCAGGCGATGGCCGCGATGATGATCGGTCCGAGGTCGCGAGCCCTCGGCATCTCCACGCCGAGCACTCGCTTGCCCGCGGTCATGAACAGATCTCGCTTCGACACCAGGAAGGAGGCGAAGAAGATCATCAGCAGGATCTTGGCGAACTCACCGGGCTGGATCGAAAAGCCCGGAAGCTTCAGCCAGACCTTCGCGCCGTTGACCTCGGAGAGCGAGCTCGGCAGCACGGCGGGAAGCGCGAGCGCCACGATGCCGACGAGCCCGCAGGTGTAGGCGTAGCGGGTGAGTTTCCGGTGGTCGGAGACCACGATCAGCACGCCGAGGAAGAACGCGAGGGCGACGACCGTGAAGAGGACCTGCCGGGGGGCGTTGCTCGCCGCTTCCTCGCCCCTGGCGATCGCGCGCTGGGCCGTGGCGAGGTCGATCCGGTGGATCATCACGAGCCCGAGGCCGTTGAGCAACGCCACACACGGCAGGATCAGCGGGTCCGCGTACGGCGCCCACCGTCGTACGGCCAGGTGGGCGACGCTGAAGATGGCGAGGTAGGCCAGCCCGTACCAGAGCACCGACCACGACAGCTCCTGCTCCTGGTTCGCCTGCACGAGGACGAACGCCGAGGTCACGATCAGCGCCGAGAACGCGAGCATGGCGAGTTCGGTGCCTCGCCTCTTCGGCAGCTCGCGGGGCGGGTTCGTGGTGTACTGAGCTGCCGCGCTGGGGGTACCTGCGGGCTGCGCCATCAGTTACCGCCTGAGCTGGGCGCCGGGCGGCAGTCCACGCCCGGACGCTGGCCGCCCTCGTTCCGTTCCGCGGTCGTGTCGGTCGGTTTCGTCGAGCTCGGCGCCGCGTCCTCGGAGCTGTCCTGCGACGCTCCGCCCTGCTCCACACCGCCGAGCCCGCCGCCCTGGGACTGCGCGGCTTCGTCGTCGCAGATCTCCAGGAGGTTGTTGCGGCGCAGTGTGTTGATGTACTGGCGCGACTCCTCCAGACCGTCCCGCTTCACGCCGTTGAGCACGGCGGCGCGAGCGTCCTGCTGGAGGTCTTCCAGGCGAAGCGGTTCGCACAGCGACGCCTCGGGAGGACACGAGCCCTCGGCTTTCTTCTGCAGCTCGAAACCGAGGATGCTCCCCGGCACCCCCTGGTAGACCACGACCTCGTTGTTCTCGTCCACGCCGACGTAGTACTGCCGCAGCACGAAGTACCTGGTGGCGAATGCCGCCGCGGCCAGCAGTACGAGGGCGAGCCCGAACGCCAGCAGCAGGCGGACGCGCTTACGTCGTTTGGCTTTTGGGTCGGGCCGAGTCTCCAGCTGCTCGGTCTGTTGCGGTTGTGGCGGTTGTGGCGGCGGCGCGGTGAGCGCGCGGGCCCGAGCGGCCGGCGAGTCACCGTGGGGGGCCTCGTCGGACCCGTCACCGGCGGCACCGCCCACGATGGGGGCGTCCTCACCGAAGTCGACGTCCACGACATCGGCCACGATCACCGTGACGTTGTCGGTACCGCCGCCCTTCAGCGCCAACTCGATCATCCGGTCGGCGCAGTCCTGGGGGTCGGGGATACGGAGCGCTTCGGCGAGGGTCTCGTTGCTCACCATGCCCGACAGGCCGTCGGAGCACAGCAGGTAACGGTCGCCCGCGCGGGCTTCGCGCACCGTGACGCTCGGCTCGACCTCGTGGCCGGTGAGTGCCTTCAGCAGCAGGGAGCGTTGAGGGTGAGTGGCGGCCTCCTCCTCGGTGATTCGTCCCTGCTCCAACAGCTCGTTGACGAAGCTGTCGTCACGAGTGATCTGGGAGAATTGTCCGTTTCTGAGAAGATAGGCTCGTGAGTCACCGACGTGCACCAACCCGAGCCGCGAGCCGGAGAACAGCACCGCTGTCAGGGTGGTGCCCATGCCGTCGAGCTCGGGGTCGTTGGCCACCAGTTCGGAGATGGCCTGGTTCCCCTGGTTGACGGCCTCTCGGAGTTGAGTGACCAGGTCGTCGCCAGGCTCGTCGTCATCGAGGTGTGCGAGAGAGGCGATGACGACCTTGCTGGCCACCTCACCGGCGGCGTGGCCACCCATGCCGTCGGCGAGGGCGAGCAGGCGAGGGCCGGCGTAGACGGAGTCCTGGTTGTTGGAACGGACCAGGCCCCGGTCACTGCGGGCCGCGTAGCGTAGGACGAGAGTCATGGGCGAAGCTCGATCACCGTCTTGCCTATCCGGATGGGGACGCCGATTGGGACTTTCTGGGGTGCAGTGACCTTAGCCCGGTCCAGGAAGGTGCCGTTGGTCGAGCCCAGGTCTTCGACATACCACTCACCACCCCGTAGCGACAGGCGGGCATGTCGTGTCGAGGCGTAGTCGTCGTCGAGTACCAGGGTCGAGTCGTCGGCCCGCCCGATCAGGATCGGCCTGCCGTCGAGAGCGATGCGCGTACCGGCGAGCGCTCCGTGAGTGACCACCAGTTGCCGGGGCAGTTTGTTCCTGCCCAGTAGTGGCTTCTTCTCCTGCTTGCCGCGGCGGAGGCTGGGTAGGTTGACCCTCAGCCCCGACGCCGCGTAGAGGTCCGAGCGCACCACGCGTAGCGCGGCGAACACGAACATCCAGAGCAGGACGAGGAATCCTACTCTGGTGAGTTGTACGACCAGCTCCGGCACCTGTTGTGTCAGCTCCCGCTTTCTCGCGCCCAACCTCTGGCGCCCACCGTCGTTCGACCGTCGTCGGCTCCACAGGTCCCCCGCATGGCCGCCATTATGCGGGACACGCGTGTGGTCACAGTGCGGGACGCCGAAGTTCGTCGGCCGGCGGTCGGCTGTCGGTCGGACTCAGCCCTGGGTACGGAACACCAGTGAGGAGTGGCCCACCCTGATCACGTCGCCGTCGGCGAGCTGCCAGGTCTGGACCGGGGTGCCGTTCACCGTGGTGCCGTTGGTGGAACCGATGTCGGCCAGCGTGGCGCTCTGTCCGTCCCACGTGATCTCCAGGTGCCGACGCGAGACACCGGTGTCCGGAAGCCGGAAGTCGGCGTCCTGGCCTCGACCGATCACGTTGCCGCCCTGCTTCAGCGAGTAGGTCCGGTTGGAGCCGTCGTCGAGCTGCAGGATGGCGTTGAGCTGCCGGTTGCCACCCGGAGGCATGCCACCACCGGGGTAACCGCCCTGCTGCCCGTAGGGGTCACCACCCGGCGCGGGAGCCTGCGCGGGGTAGCCACCGGGAGGGCTCGGCGGAGCCGCGTAGCCCTGGTCGTAACCCGGCTGCCCCGCGGGCGGCTGGCCGTAGCCCTGCTGGCCGTAGCCCTGGTCATAGCCGCCGGGCTGGCCGTAACCCTGGTCATAGCCTTGCTGACCGTAGCCTTGGTCGTAGCCCTGCTGGCCGTAGCCCTGGTCGTAACCGCCGGGCTGGCCGTAACCCTGGTCATAGCCTTGCTGACCGTAGCCTTGGTCGTAGCCCTGCTGGCCGTAGCCCTGGTCGTAACCGCCGGGCTGGCCGTAACCCTGGTCGTAACCGGGCTGTCCCTGTCCGTAGCCGTACTGGCCCTGCTGGCCGTACGGGTCACCCTGGTCGTATTGGCCGTAGCCGCCGGGCTGGCTCATTGGTCGGTCTCCTGCGTCGCTCATTGGTGCCGACCGCGCGAAAGTCCCGGCGTCGCTTGCTTTGACGTCCGGGTCGACGGTCGAGCGGGTCCTGAACTTTCCAGTATGCAGCGCCTCGTTGCGCTCTAGCGAAACTACGACGTCACCATAGGTGTCCCAACCGTGCTCAGCGAGGTGCTCGGAGACCGCCTCGGCGAGCATGCGGGTGACCCGCTGCCCGTCCGCGGCCATCCGGTCGTAGTCCTCGGGGCCCAACGACACGATGTAGTGGTTGGGCGCGAGCTTGCGACCACCCGCGAGGTCCCGAACGTTCTCCTCGCACTCCCGCTCCAGTTCCAACGCCACTTCTTGCGTGACGACGTTTCCACCGAAGATCCGCGCGAAGGCGTCTCCCACGAGGTTTTCGAGGCGCCGGTCGAAGCGCTGTACGCGTCCCACGAGGGACCACCTCCTTCCACGGGTCTTCGAGGCGATCGTATCGGGTTTTGCCGCCGTAATACGGGCCCCCGTGCAAGCCTCCCGATTCGCCTTGCTACGCTGTCCTCACTGTCGAAGTTGCTCGGGCGAGTGGCGGAATGGCAGACGCGCACGGTTCAGGTCCGTGTGTCCGAAAGGACGTGAGGGTTCAACTCCCTCCTCGCCCACAGATTAAGACGAGCCGCCGTCGGGGATGGTTCCCCGGCGGCGGTTTGTCATAGGGGGCCGGTTACCGTGGCCGACGTGAACGAGCAGTGGTCGGCCAGGACACGAGCGATCGTCGCGGGACGTCCGACGGGCCGGGAACAGCCCATGAACGTCCCCATCGCTCCGGCGAGCATGCTGGGGCTCGCGTACGCCCGTGAGGACGGCACGCCCACGTGGGCGGCGTTCGAGGAGGCTCTCGGCGAGCTGGAGGGTGGTACGGCCACGGCGTTCTCGTCGGGCATCGCCACCGCCTCCGCCGTGCTGGACGCCCATCGGGTCGGCGCCACGGTGGTGGTGCCGAGGGACAGCTACGCCGGCACTCGCGCCTACTTCGGGCACGAGCAGGAAACGGGCCGGGTGAAGGTCGTGTCCGTCGAGCCGACCGACACGGGCGCGTGGATCGAGGCCGCCGCGGGCGCGGACCTGCTGTGGCTGGAATCACCGACGAACCCGAGTCTGCACGTCGTCGACATCCGGAAGATCTGCGAGGCGGCTCGGAGGTTGCCCGACCGGCCGACGATTGTGGTGGACAACACCTTCGCGACCCCGTTGGGGCAGCAGCCGCTGTCGCTCGGGGCCGACATCGTGGTGCACAGCGCCACGAAGTTCATCGGCGGGCACAGTGACCTGTTGCTCGGCGTGGCGGTCGCCACCGATCCCTCGCGGGTGAAGGCGCTGCGGGACGCTCGCACGCGTATCGGCGCGACGCCGGGCGCGCTGGAGGCGTTCCTCGCGCTGCGGGGGTTGCGCACGCTGCCGGTGCGGTTCGCCGAGGCGTCGCGGACCGCGGCGATGTTGGCAAGGCGTCTCGAGGAGCACCCCGCCGTGACCCGCGTGCGTTATCCGGGTTCGGGCGCGATGGTCTCCTTCGAACTCGCCGACGCCGACCGTGCCGACAAGGTGTGCGAGGCGCTGAGGTTGGTGCGGCACGCGACGAGTCTCGGTGGGGTCGAAAGCACCGTGGAACGACGCGCAGCACGTCCGGGAGACGCGCATGTGGCTTCGGGGTTGCTTCGTTTGAGTATCGGTTTGGAAGACCCCGAGGATTTATGGGTCGATTTAAACCGAGCGTTGTGTGCAGTGAACTGACATATCCCCAGTTCTTCGCTCCTTCGAGCAGTGGGTTCACGGGGAATTGACGCCGTGTGTATGCTCCGCAACGACTGGTGTCTGATCTTCACCTGACCGGGTTTTCCCCTCCCACTGTCTTCTTAGGAGACTCATGCGCAGCAGAAGAACGTTGGCCAGGGTCGGTGCGCTCGTCGCCGGAACGGCCGCCGCCCTTTCTCTCGGTTCGGTTCCCGCGTCGGCGGACGGTGTGAAGGCCGACATCGACTCCCGTGGTGGCGAGAACGGGTACAACGTCAATCTCGGTGGCGAATCCCAGATCACCACGCTGTTCAAGCTGGACATCGAAGGCGGCAACACCCTGCGGGCCTACTGCGTCGAGATCAGCGTCAGCGTGGACCCGAAGCGCTCGCTTTTCGAAAGCCCGTGGGACGAATTCCCGAACCCCGACTCCCCCTTCCACGCCAACCGTGACCGCATCAACTGGGTGCTGCGCCACGGTTACCCGGCCACGGACCTCGACACGCTGGAGCAGACGCTCGCCGAGCAGGGCGTCGAACTCCACAATGGACTTGACAAGAAGGAGGCCATCACCGCCACACAGGCGGCCGTGTGGCACTTCAGCGACGGCAAGGACATCAACCGCAACGACCCGTCCAGCGCGCGGGACGCCGGTACCGACGCGGACGTGCTCGCCCTCTACGACTACCTCACCGGTGACTCCAATGTGGGCACCGCGGAGCCGTCTCCCTCGCTGAAGGTCTCGCCCGAGAGCGTCACCGGCAAGGCCGGTGAGCGACTGGGTCCGTTCACCGTGGCCACCACGGGCCGGATCAACGAGGTCTCCACCGAACTGCCCGAGGGCGTCAAGATCACCGACGCGGACGGCAACGAACTGGCCGCGGAGGACATCACCGACGGCACGGAGATCTACGTCGACGTCCCCGAGGAGGCCGAGGAGGGCGCCGGCGCGTTCTCCCTGAACGCGACCGCTCAACTGGCCACCGGGCGGCTCTTCGTGGCCGAGGGCTACCAGAACAAGCCCGCGCAGTCCCTGATCGTCGCCTCCTCCGAGGACACCGAGCTGTCGGCCAAGGCCAGTGTCGAGTGGACGGCCGCTCCGCAGCCGACGCAGCCCGAGGAGACCTCGGAGACTCCCGTCCCGAGCGAGACGACCACCCAGCCCGCGGCTCCGACCGAGACGACGCAGCCCCCGGCGACCGAGACCGAGACCGACAACCTGGCTCAGACCGGCGCGTCGCCGCTGGTCCCGCTGCTCATCGGCCTGGGCCTCGTCGGTGCCGGTACCGGCGCCATCCTGCTGCAGCGCCGCAGGAAAAACGCGTGACGTCTGACGGCGTCCACTGACACGATCGAGGGCCACCTTCCGTGCACCGGGCGGGGAAGGTGGCCCTTGTCGTGCCCACGGAAGTGAGGAGATCGGATGGAAGGGATCGCCCCTCCGGAACGGACCGGTGAGTGTCGACTCGCCGACGGGCGAATACTCGGGTGGGGTGAGTGGGGCCCCGTCGACGGAAGGCCGGTGTTGTTGTGTCCGGGCGCGGCCACTAGCCGAAGGCTCGGATTCGGAACCCACCTGGTGCACTCTTCGGGAATACGACTGGTGAGTGTGGACCGTCCGGGACTGGGGGTTTCGACACCGGACCCGCGACGAACGCTCGCCGATTTCGCCGTCGACATCGAACAGTTCGTCGAGTATCGGGGCTTGCCGTCGCCGGTGGTGATCGGTAATTCTCAGGGTGCTCCGTTCGCACTCGCCTGCGCGGTGGCGGGATTGGTGTCCGCTCTGTATCTCGTCTCCGCCGCCGACGAGGTCGGGTCCCCCCTTTTCGCGGACAAGCTCGGCGGTCATCTGGCGACGGTGGTGGAGCTTTGCGTCCGGAACCCGAAGGCGGCGTACGAACAATTCCTCTCCTTCGACGCCGACGCCATGCGGAACATGGTCGTGGGAAACAGCGGTGCGCGGGACAGGGCCGTGTATACGGACCCCGCCTTCGACGCCGCTTATCGCGAGGCGCTGAGGGAGGGATTCGCACAGGGGGCGGAAGGTTATGCCACCGACACCGTGCTCGCGATGAGGCCGTGGCGGCTCGATTTCGATCGCGTCTCGTGCCCGGTGGAGATCTGGTACGGCGAGGAGGACACCGCGCATTCGCCCGACAACGGTGTCACGCTGGCCTCCCGAATTCCGGGCGCGGTTCGCCGTTCGATCGAGGGGGAGGGCGGGTCGTTGCTCTGGACCCGTGGTGAGACGCTGCTGCGGGAACTGACGGCCTGAGCGACGTCGATGTCGGCGATGGGCCGTCCACTACCGCGCCAGCTCGGCGAGGCGGGCGTAGGAGTCGAGCAGGTCACCGCGGTCGTAGGTGCTCAGTGTCACGAGCACCTCGTCGGCCGTGGTGCGCTCCACGAGCGCCGCGAGGTCGTCGCGCACGGTGGAGGGAGTGCCGTGCAGCTGTCCCCGCAGCACCTCGTCGAGCAGGGCCGCCTCCCGGTCGGTGGGTTCGGGAAGCTCGTCCGGCGGTAGCAGCGGCGGGAAGACTCCGCGCGTGCGGGAGTACACGAGCGACCAGGCCTCGGGCAGCAGTAGTTTCCTCGCCCGCTCCGGAGTGTCGGCCACGGCCACGGCCGTCGACACCACGACGTAGGGCCGCTCCCACAACGGGGAGGGCCGGAACCGCTCCCGATAACGTGCGACGTGCTCCACCATTCTGTCCACACCGGACACTAGGGAGATCACGAGGGCCAGTCCGCACTCGGCCGCGGTTCGGGCACCCGCGCCGGTGGTCAGGACGAAGGTGGGCACGCGCAGTCCCTCGGCGGGCAGGGCGTGTACCCCGCGATGGGTCGGGGACGCTCCCGCGAAGTAGCCGAGCAGGTCCCGAAGCTGTTGGACGAAGTTATCCGCGTCCTTCTTGTCCGCTCCCAACGCCGCTCGCACCCCCGAGGTGAACCCCACCGAGCGGCCCAGCCCCATGTCGATACGGCCGGGGTACAAGGCCTCCAATGTGCCGAACTGTTCGGCCACCACGAGCGGACGGTGGTTGGGCAGCATGACGCCGCCCGTGCCGACGCGGATGCGCGAGGTCGAGGCCGCGATCGTGGATGCGAGCACGGTGGGCGCGGACCCGGCGACTCCGGGCACGCTGTGGTGTTCGGCCACCCAGAACCGGTGGTAGCCCAGTTCCTCGACCCGCCGGGCGAACTCCACCGTGTGGCGCACGGCACTCGCCGGGTCCTCTCCCCGGCGCACGCTCGACCTGTCGAGCACCGACAGCGGTACCGGCCACTTGCCACCCACGTCGGGCTCAACGCGTGCGGAACGCCTCCGCATTCCGCGACCGGGCTTCTTCAGTCCCGCTCGGGTCGATCCCGCACGGCCTCGGCGAGCGCCAGTACCCGCCGGGCCTGCTCCACGTGCAGGTTCTCCACCATGCGGCCGTCCACGGTGATCACGCCCCGGCCCTGCGCCACGGCCTCCTCGAAGGCCGCGACGACTCGCCGTGCGTGTTCGACCTCCGCCTCGGACGGTGCGAACACCCGGTTGCACGGTTCGAGCTGGCCGGGGTGGATCAGGCTCTTGCCGTCGAAGCCGAGCTGCCGGGCCTGTACGCACTCCGCCTCGAACCCTGCGGTGTCACGCACGTCGTTGTACACGCCGTCCAGAATGGACTTACCGGCCGCGCGTGCGGCGAGCAGACACAGCGAGAGGCTCGTCAGCAGTGGGGCCCGGCCGGGCACCGACTCGGCCCGGAGTTCCTTGGCGAGGTCGTTGGTGCCCATGACGAGCACCGTGAGCGTCGAGGAGGCGTTCGCGATCTCCTCGGCCCGCAGCACGGCCGCCGGGGTCTCGATCATCGCCCAGACGGAGGTGTGGTCCGGTGCCCCGGCCTCGGCCAGGGCGTCCTCCACCCTTCGGACGTCCTCGGCCGAACCCATCTTCGGGACCACGACCGCGTCCGGGCCGACCTCCGCCACGGCGCGCACGTCGGCGTCGTGCCACTGGGTGTCGATGCCGTTGACTCGCACCGCCACCTCCCGCCGCCCGTACGGCGCCGCGGCCACCGTCTCGCACACCCGCCGGCGGGCCGCCTCCTTGGCGTCCGGTGCCACGGCGTCCTCCAGGTCCAGCACCAGCGCGTCGGCGGCGAGGGCCTCGGCCTTCTTCAGGGCACGCTCGTTCGCTCCGGGCAGGTAGAGAACGGAACGGCGTGGTCTCACGTGGGCCTCCTCGGACGGCTCGGCGGAAGGGAGCTTCGCTCCCAACCCTATGGGGCTCCCCGCGCGGGTGATGTCGGCCGATGGGCGGGACCGATCACCGACGCCGCCGTCGAACCGGACTTCCGACCGTTCGACCCGACGTCACCCATACGGCCGCACCGCTCGACTGAAGTCGCGGAACCGCCCATCGACCGATCACCGACCGTTGGGAACCGCCGATCGCAGTGGTGCCTTCAGAGCGCAGACGGCGCCCGTTTGCGCTGGTACTCAAGTCACGTGTCGTTCTCGACGCGGCACGGCGGCACACCGGCGGACATCAGGGAGGCGGACTTCGTGGCGGTACCACCAGGGCAGATCGCGACGACGAGCGGATCGAGCAGTGTTCGGTCGATCTCCGGTCGCGTCGGTCCCACACTCGAACTTCCCGCCGACCCCGCCGACCTCGCGAGGCGGGCCGCTCCGCTGCTGGGGTGGCAGGGGACCGTGCTGCCGCAGCTCACGCTCTTCGGCAGGCGCGTGTTCGTGGTGGCTCGGCTGAGGCCGGAGGCACACGCCGAGCGCATCGCCACGGGGCTGCGCCCGGTCACCGAGAGGGCCACCGTGGCCACCTGGACGTGGCCCGAGATGTCCCGGATCGCTCCGCCCCCCGCCGTCCACATCGCGGGTGTGCTCGCCGTGGCGAGGCACTGGCGGACGGGCATGGCGGCAGCGGTGCCGTTCGCCCGTTACGGCGAGGCCGCGATGGTGTTGCCCACCTCGGCCACCATGAGTCACGACTACGTGGACAACTGCTTGCCACGAGCCCGCATGTACGGCCTCGGCGTGGTGGCGGCGGACGAGAATGCGAAGGTCGACCTGGATCTCACGTGCGGGGACGACCACCTCAACCTCGGAGAGGACGAGGTGTGGCGTTGGGTGCACGAGGTCGCCTACGAGCGCCTGCTCGCCTGCGAGGGTGCGGAGTCGATCGCCTGACCCCTGCCGCGGCCACCGAGTGCGGCTAACCTCGGCGTCATGCGAGTCGTCATCGCCGGAGGACACGGCAAGATCGCGTTGCGGTTGGAGAAGTCGCTCGCCGCGAACGGCGACACGGCCGTGGGCATCATCCGTAAGCCCGAGCAGGCCGACGAGTTGCGACAGCGCGGTGCCGAGCCGGTCGTGCTCGACCTGGAGAACGCCGACGTCGACGAGGTCGTGGACGTGCTGTCCGGCGCCGATGCGGCCGTGTTCGCCGCGGGCGCGGGGCCGGGCAGTGGGGTGGCGCGGAAGGACACGGTGGACCGGGCCGCGGCGGTGCTCTTCGCCGAGGCCGCCGAGCGAGCCGGGGTCCGCAGGTTCGTCCAGATCAGCTCGATGGGTGCGGGCGACGAGGTCACTCCCGAGGTCGAGGCCAAGGTGGGTGAGGTGTTCGCCGCCTATCTGCGGGCCAAGGCCGCCGCGGAACGGGATCTGCGTGCCAGGGATCTCGACTGGACGATTCTGCGTCCGGGCCGGCTCACCGACGAGCCGGGAACGGGCATGGTGCGGCTCGCCGACGAGGTGCCGAGGGCAGACGTTCCGAGGGACGACGTGGCCGAGGTCGTGCGCCTTTTGGTCGCAGACACCACCACGTACGGCCGCACGCTGGAGCTGACATCCGGCGACACTCCCGTGGCGGAGGCGTTGGGACGGCTGTGACGGTTCAGCCGACGGGGCCGAGCACGCGATCCAGGTAGGCGTTGCCGAACACGCCGTCGGGGTCGAGCTCGGCCCGTACCCGTCGGAAGTCGTCGAAGCGGGGGTAGAGCCCACGCAGCCGATCGGCGTCGAGCGCGTGCATCTTCCCCCAGTGCGGTCGCCCGCCCACCGAGTCCGCGATCTCGGCGAAGGCGGCGAAGTACTCCTCGTACGGCATGCCGACGTACTGGTGCACGGCGACGTAGGCGGAATCTCGGCCGTACGCGGTGGAGAGCCAGATGTCGTCGGCGGCGGCGACCCTGACCTCGACGGGGAAGGCCACGGGGTGCCGTAGTCGCGGCACGAGCAGTCGCAGTCGTTCGAGTACGTCGAGTACGGACTCGCGCGGCACGGCGTACTCCGACTCCACGAACCTCACCGACCGTTGGGTCGAGAAGACGCGGTGGGAGGCGTCGCTGTAGCGGCGGGTGGACAGTGCCGACGACGCCAGCGCACCGAGCTTCGGTACCAGCCGGGGGACGGCCCTGCCGGTGCGGCACAGCGCGCCGAACGCCGCGTTCTCCATGACGGTGTAGTCGAGAAAACGTCGGGCGGCCGACAACGGGCGGGCCGGTGTTCCCGGCGGCCGCCTGGTGTTGCGTTTGACTAAGGCGTTTCGACCGTAGGGAAACCAGTAGAACTCGAAGTGGTCCTCGGTGTCGGCGAGCCGGTGGAAGTCGGCCAGCACCCGGTCGAGGGGCTGGGGGCCTTCGTGTGCTTCGAGCACGAAGGCGGGTTCGCAACGCAGGGTCACGGTGGTGATGACCCCGAGGGCCCCGAGTCCCACGCGAGCGGCGTCGAACAACGTCGGGCGTTCGTCGGGGGAGCACCTGACGACCGAGCCGTCGGCCGTGACCAGTTCCAACGCCGCCACCTGGGTGGCTAGTCCGCCGAAGCGTGCTCCGGTTCCGTGGGTGCCCGTCGAGATGGCTCCGGCGACGGTCTGCGCATCGATGTCGCCGAGGTTAGTCATCGCGAGCCCCAGCGCGTCGAGCAGAGCGTTGAGGTGGCGCAGTGTGGTCCCCGCTCGCACGGTGACGAGTCCGGTCTCCACGTCCGCCGAGACGAGGCCGCTGAGTCGGGAGAGGTCGAGGACGTCACAGCCCGGGTCGGTCGCGGCGATGGGGCTGAAGGAGTGCCCGCTGCCGACCGGACGTACTCGCCCGCCGTGCTCGGCGACGTCGGTGACGATCTCGCTGACCTCGTCGGTGCTCGACGGGTGATGGACCCGGCGTGGGTGCGTCAGCGCGGTTGCCGCCCAGTTCGTCCACGGTGCCACCCGGACCTCCTCAACGTTGTCGTCACGATAGGTGAATCAGATTCGCGTTTACAAGTTCTCTGTCGTACCGTCGGCACGTGAGTTCCGCATCCGCCGTCCCGTACGACCTGGCGACCCGCGATCTCGACCCACCGCTGGCCGTGGTGGACCTCGACGCCTTCGACGCCAACGCCGACGATCTCGTACGGCGTGCCGGCGGGCTGCCCATCCGCGTCGCGAGCAAGTCGGTGCGCTGCCGCTTCCTGTTGGAACGGGTGCTGGCGCGGCCGGGTTTCTCGGGGCTGCTGTGCTACACGCTCGCCGAGGCACTGTGGCTGTTCGGCGAGGGCACGAGCGACGATCTCGTCGTGGCGTACCCGACCGCGGACCGCGGGGCGCTGCGGGCACTCGCCGCCGATGCAGCGGCCCGGAAGTCGATCACGGTGATGGTCGACTCGCCGCGACAACTCGACTTCATCGACGCGACCCTCGGCGCCGGGCACCCGGAACTGCGGGTCTGCCTGGAGTTCGACGCCTCGTGGCGACCGATCCCCGGAGTCCACGTCGGCACCCGCCGCTCCCCGGTCTTCACGCCGAGGCAGGCCGCGCGTCTCGCCCGGCACATCGCCGAGCGGCCGGGTTTCCGGCTGGTGGGCGTGATGGGGTACGAGGGGCAGATCGCCGGACTGCCCGACGGTGACGCGGGGCTCGTCGGAGCCCTCGTGCGGTGGATGCAGCGCCGCTCGGCGGCTGAACTCGCCCCGAGGCGGGCCGCCGTGGTGAACGCGGTGCGGGCGGTGACCCGCCCGGAGTTCGTCAACGGCGGTGGAACGGGCAGCCTGGAGTACACCCGCCGGGAAGCCGCCGTCAGCGAGGTGACGGCCGGTTCCGGGCTCATGGGGCCCGCTCTGTTCTCCAGGTATCGGCGCTTCTCGCCTCGCCCCGCCGCGCTCTTCGCGCTCCCCGTCGTGCGTCGGCCCGGACGAAGGACGGCGACCCTCGCCGCGGGCGGGTACGTGGCCTCCGGACAGGCGGGAGCGTCGCGGCTGCCCACGCCCTACCTGCCGCCGGGGTTGCGACTGCTCACGGTGGAGGGCGCGGGTGAGGTGCAGACCCCGGTCGTCGGACGGGCCGCGCGGCGGCTCGCACCGGGCGATCGTGTGTGGTTCCGTCACGCCAAGGCGGGTGAGCTCGCCGAGCACTTCCCGAGCTACCACCTGGTGAGCGGGGGAAAGCTCGTGCGCACCGTGCCGACCTACCGGGGCGAAGGCCGCTTCTTCGGGTGAGGTGTCGCCCTCCAGCGGTCACTCACCGAACTTGCTCGCCAGGTACCCCTTGATCAGGGCCTTGGTCTCGTCGATGACGGCCGCGTCGCCGTCGGGGTCGATGCGGAAGGCGTAGTTCAACAACGCGTCCGCCGCCTCCACGGCGATCGAGATGGGCAGGATCACCTCGTCCTGCGGCACCTTGACGTGGGCGGTGAGCAGGCCCGCGAGCGCGTCGACGACGACCCGGTTGTTGGTGCGCCGGTCGTCGAGCAACCGCAGGTCGATCACGTCACCGAAGTGCACTTTGGAGAAGCCGGGAACCTCTCGGTGCATGGTGAGGTAGATGTCCAGCAGCGAGTCGACCACGTCCCACCAGTGACGCGGGTCCAGCGTTTCGAGACGTTCGTTGACGGCGGCGATGAAACGGTCGAGGTTCCGTTGGGTGAGAGCCTGCACCACGGCCCGTTTGTCGGGGAAGAACTGGTACAGCGATCCCACGGCCACCCCCGCCCGTTTGGCGATGAGGGTGGTGGTCAATCCTTCGTAGCCGACCTCGTCGAGCAGTTCGGCGCTCGCGTCGAGCATTCGCTCGACCCGTCTCGCACTGCGCTGCTGGACCGGCTGTCGGCGCAGTGGCGTCGACGCCTGCGTCACCGTGTGGTTCTGGGACACGTCGTGCTCCTTGCTGTGCAGGTCAGCGACTTTATCGTGTCCGGATCGGCGTTCACGGTCGAGTGAATGCCTTACGGCATAAGGGAAACCGAGTGAAGGCCGCAGGCCGGTGCCGGTCGGGGGGAGGGGGAGTGTAACGGCACCGGCCCACGGGGTATCGGGGCCACACCGCGGGCGGGGACTCGCGGCGTGTGATGTGGAGTTGTGGCGGTCGGACGGTACGGCTCAGCTGCCGTGGAGACCGATCGCCGAAGAACCGGCGGCCGAGCCCGTGGCGCTCGGGGGTACGCACGACCCGGCCGCCGGCGACAGTGTCCGCCGGAAGGCGGAAAACGGTGGGGAGGAGATCATCGGCCCGTGTCCCCCACGAGGGCGTGACGGCCGGTCGACGCGGGCGCGCGCCGGTTCTGCGCCGGGGGTGCCGCGGCGGTGGATCCGCGCAGGCGCCGCGCTCGGCGGGAGTCGTGGAAGTGCGCCAAACCGCCCGCGACCAGGTGGTCATGAGCCACCTGCCACACGGAACACGGTGCTTTGCAACGGTGCCAACGGGTGGAACAGGTCGGGCAGTCGCCTCGCTCGTCGGGCTCGTGGGCCGAGAGCATCGCCCGCCATCCCTCGGTCAGGCGGGGCAGCTCGGAACGGGCTGCCGAGACCAGTGCCGGTGAGTCCGCCTCCTTGGCGAGGTCGGCGAGCATGTCGAGTCGCTCCCACACGGCATTGCGGAGTACCTGCCCGAGTATCTGGTCCACTTGGCCCTCACCGTCACCTTCCCGCCAGTTCGGCGGCTTCGTTCAGTGCGGCCCGGAGTTGCCCGAGCTGGCCGACCGACAGTCGTGCCGTCTCTCCGGGCGGTCCGACGAGGACCACCTCGTCGTCGTCCACATACACCGTCACACAGCGTTCGCGGCTGATCAGATCGCCGCACTGCACGCGCCAGACCACCTGTCCACCTTCGTACCGTCGTCCCGAGTCGTGGTAGGGCGGAGTTGTTCTGCTCGGCGGTGTGATGGTCCGGCGCGTGGGCCGTTCGGAACCGCGAGAGCCGGCGGACACCGTGTCGGTCCCAGCAGAGCCTGCTGCGATCGAATGCACGTCCACCACGTCCTTCGTCGGTTCCCAGTCGTTCTCGGTTGTCGGGGTTCTTCACCCCCGCGGAGCCTCGGTGACTGCGGATCGTGCTCGACCGGCCACGCATCTCCTGCCCATACCTTGCGGGGAAAAGAACGGCGTGAGAAGTCTCGGTGCCGCCCCCAGCGGCGACCGGCCCGAGGAGAACGCCGAACGGTCGCGGAAGTTCGGCCCGACCGATCAAAACCCCAACTTGAGCCTTCGCGCGGTTGAATAGGCGTTGCTTACGCTGCACAACGACGCCCGACGGGACTGTGGAGGGGCGGAACATGGACGCCAACGAGGATGCCAAGCAGGGCCGCATCGATCCCCAGGTGTGGGAGGCCCGCGAAATGCGCGACGCGCTGGCGAACCGCAACATCAGCGAGGTCTACCGGAGACTCCGGATGCACGGGATCTCGCAGCGCCAGATCGCCGCGATGACCGGTCAGTCACAGTCCGAGGTGTCGGAAATCCTCAAGGGCCGCCAGGTGATGGCCTACGACGTGCTCTCCCGCATCGCCAAGGGCCTCGGCATCCCGAGGGGATACATGGGCCTCGCCTACGACGAGGCCACGAAGAACCAGGTCGTCGGCGACGGCGACGAGCAGCAAGCTGAGGAGGACGAGTCCGTGAAACGACGGAAGTTCCTCGCGCACGCGGCCCAGGTCACGACGGGGGCCGCGGTGTTCGGCCCAGCCTCGGCGGCATGGGCTTCGAGCCCCGGAAAGACCCCCGCACCGGGGCGTATCGGGATGACCGACGTCCGCCAGGTGGAGGCGGCGACCAGGGCTTTGAGAGCGTTGGACTACCAGTACGGCGGCGGTTTCTGTCGCGACGCGGTGGTGGCGCAGTTGTCGTGGGGCCAGCAGATGCTCCAGGCGAGTGGGTCGGAGAAGGTCAAGTCCCGGTTGTACGTCGCGCTCGCCGACCTGCACAGCCTCGCGGGCTGGACCTCCTTCGACATCGACCTCGTCGACTCGGCGCGCAACCACTTCGCGCAGGCGTTGGAACTCGCGAAGCAAGGGGAGAACCACCCGCTCGTCGCCAACATCCTCTACCGCATGGGCAGGGTGTATCTGCACCAGGACGCGCCCAACGACGCGTTGAAGCTGTTCCAGCTCGGACAGCTCGCGGCGCAGGAGTCCGGTTCGGAGCTCGCGGTGGCGGTGTTGTGCGCCAACGAGGCGTGGGCGTACGCGATGATGGGCAACGTCGAGCAGTCGATGAAGCTGCTCGGTCGGACGAGGGACGAGTTCCAGCGCGCCGACCTCGCCAACGCGGAGTCGTGGGTGAAGTTCTTCGACGAGACCGACGTCTACGCGATGATCGGCACCGTCCACACGACGTTGGCGCAGACCGCCGACCCGTCGCACACGCGCTACGCCATCCCCGCGTTGCGCAAGGCCACGGAGGCCTACGGCGACGACATGGCGCGCAGCAAGACGTTCAGCCTCAGCATGCTGGCCACCAACCACATGCTGGAGGGCGACATCGACCACGGCGCGAAGATCGGTGGCAAGGCGCTCGACTGTGCGGAAGGGCTCAAGTCGGCGCGGGTCAAGAAGCGTATGGAACCGCTGAGGCAGGAGGCGCTACGGCGGAGCAACAACAGCGACGCACGCGAACTGGCCGAGCGGATGGCCGAGTTCTTCGCCTGAGCGCGTCGAGCACCAGGCAAGGGGGCGCCACGGCGTCGGACGGGCGTTTCACCAGGTCGAAGCTGGACGAGGTGCTGCGCGAGACCTGTGTCCTCCTGGGGTTGGAGCATCGCGGTGCCACGCTGCTGCGGTTCACGAACAACGCCGTGTACTCCCTGGCCCGTGACCCGGTGGTGGTGCGGATAGTGGGGTCGCGGGCGCTTCGGCACCGGGCCTACAAGGTGGTGCGGGTGGCGGAGTACCTGGCCGCGCACGACGTCCCCGCGGTCCGGCTCTTCGGCGACGTACCGCAACCGCTGGTGGTGGGGGACCACGTGGTGACGGTGTGGCACCGGGTCCCCACCACCGGGCGGGAGGCGACGTCGGCGGAGCTCGCCGGGCTGCTGAAGTCGTTGCACGCGCTGCCGCCCCCGGACGGCATCGCCCACTGGGCGCCGCTGGACGACGTGCGGGCGCGGGTCGCCGACGCGGAGGAACTGTCGGCCGGCGACCGGCGGTTCCTGCTGGAGCGGTGCGAGTTCCTGGAGCGGCGGTTGCGGGAGCTGAAGTTCGCGCTTCCCGCGTCGTTGGTGCACGGGGATGCCCATCCCGGCAACGTCATCGTCGGCGAGGAGGGGCCGGTGTTGTGCGACTTCGACTCGTCGTGCGTGGGGCCCGCGGAGTGGGACCTCGTGCCCCTGGCCGTCGGGTACGAGCGGTTCCGCGACCCCCCGCACCGGTACACGCAGCTCGCGCGTCATTACGGCTTCGACGTCAGGTCGTGGGAAGGTTTTCCCGTGTTGCGCGCGGTCCGGGAGCTGAAACTGACGACGAGCGTGCTGCCGATCGCCCGCAGCCATCCCGCGGTGCGGGAGGAGTTGGCGCGCCGACTCGCGGACCTGCGGCACGGTCGCGGGGGTTCGCAATGGTTTCGGTACCGCTGAAAGGCCGCATTTTCACGCATTCGCCGACTGTTGGCGGCCGCTCGTCGCTTTGACCGAAAACGGTCGCGAGGGCGTCGATCCAGCGGCGAGTTCGGCGCGACCGAAGCCGAACATGTGTTGGGTGTCACACGAGTGGGGTTCGGGACAGGACCGCGGCGAAGCCGTAGGCGAGGCCCATCGTGGCGAGTTCCACCACGGCGAACGTGGCGAGCGCGGTGCGGCGGTGACGGACGACGCCGGGCATCAGCTTCCACCTCGTGTAGCCCCCGAGAGCGGCGGCTCCCGCGAGGAGGACGACCTTGGCGATCAGGAGTTGTCCGTACGACGTGGTGAACAGCCCCGGCCACAGGTCCACGGTGGGGTGCTGCACGAACTCGGCCACCGCGTTGATCACCCCGGTGCCCGCGGCCACGGCCAAGCACACGGTGGCGAGACGGGAGAAGCGGGGCAGCGTGGTGGCCAGCAGGCCCCGATGCCCCGCCGCGAGCACCACCGTGGCCGCCAGCCCGCCGGTCCAGGCGACCACGCTCACGATGTGCAGTTCGAGCAGCAGCATCGCGTACTCGGCGAAGTGCGAGTCGCCCGCGTGCCCCGTGACGGGCAGGGGCAGTAGGGCGAACAGGCCGCATCCGACGACGAGCTCCGGCGGCACCTTGCGGCCGAACCGCGTCGCCGCCAACCCGAACAGTGCCTGAAGCAGCGCGAAACCGGCCACCACGAGCAGGGCCTTGCCCGCGGCGACCGTGTCGACATACGAGCGCAGGTCGTCGAACGAGAGCGCCGTGTTGCCCGGACGGTACTCGGCGGCCTGCAACACGAGGCTCGCCAGCGCCGCTGTCACCCACACGAGAGCGGAGACCACGACGCCGAGCCGAGCCTTGTCGAACACCGGGGCGGTCGAGGCGGGGACATGGTCACCCGTGAGCAGGGGAAGCAACGCGAATCCGACGGCCGCGACGGCGGCGAGGTCGAGCGCGCTTCTGGCGATCGGCAGGCCCACGCGCACCGCCGTGTCGACCTGCGCGATACCCGCGACCGGGGTCGTGGTCGTGAGGGCGAGCCCGACGAGAACTCCCGCCAGGGCAGCCGTGACCACCGCTACTAGGGGGCCGAGACGAGGCGACGAGGTGGACGCGGTGGCTGGCCTGCTCACTCCGCTGAGCCTACGCATCGGCCTCGCGCATGTCCCGTATCTCGATCCGCCTCGGGGTCGAGAGGGGGTTAGCGGGCCCCCGAACGGGCAACCTCAGCCGAGCATGGAGGCAAGCCACACATGGGTGATCAATCGGACGAAGTCGGCAAGTCGCAGCGAGATGACCCGCAGCGGGCCGGTCCGGACCACGCACCCGAGTACACGAGCTCCGGCGACGAGCAGCATGACTCGGGGGCGACGGCTGCCGCGGTCGATCGTCCCGCGAGAACCGACCGCGTGGTGTTCGGGGTGGCGGCCGCGATCGCGGTCGCCATAGTGGCGTGGGGCATCGCCTCGCCGAGCAGCCTCGCTACGGTGGCGGACACGGTGCTCAACGACGCCGTCATTCCCTACGGCGGGTGGGCCTTCGTGCTGACCGCGAGTGGGTTCGTGGTCTTCGCGGTGTGCGTGGCCATCAGCCGGTACGGACGGATTCCGCTGGGCAAGGACGACGAGCGACCGGAGTTCCGCACGTCCTCCTGGATCGCGATGATGTTCAGCGCGGGCATGGGCATCGGGCTCATGTTCTTCGGCGTCTACGAGCCGGTGGCGCATCTGGCCAGTCCGCCGCCCGACACGGCGGTGCCCAACTCGGACGAGGCCGTCCACCTCGCGATGGCGACCACGTTGTTCCACTGGACGCTGCATCCGTGGGCCATCTACGCGGTGGTGGGGCTGGCCATCGCCTACAGCGCTTTCCGCAAGGGGCGAAGCCAGCTCATCTCGGCCGTGTTCGCGCCGTTGATCGGCACGCGGCGCAGCGAAGGTCCGCTGGGCAAGGCCATCGACATCATGGCCATCTTCGCGACGTTGTTCGGGTCGGCCGCGTCGCTCGGCCTGGGGGCGTTGCAGGTCGGCGGCGGCCTCGCGTCGGTCGGGTGGCTCGACAACCCCGGCACGGGGCTCCTGGTGTTGATCATCGCGGTTCTGACGGTGGCGTTCGTCGCCTCCGCGGTGTCGGGGGTCGCACGAGGCATCCAGTGGCTGTCGAACATCAACATGGTGCTCGCTGCCGTGCTCGCGGTGTTCGTCCTGGTCGTCGGGCCGACGGTGCTCATCCTGAACTTCGTGCCCGGTGCCATCGGGGACTACTTTCGGGAGCTGCCCGCGATGTCCGGACGGACCGGCGTCACCGGTGGCGAGGAGATGCGTGACTGGCTCGCGAGCTGGACCGTCTTCTACTGGGCGTGGTGGATCTCGTGGGCGCCCTTCGTCGGGATGTTCATCGCCCGCATCTCGCGGGGGCGGACGATCCGCGAGTTCGTCATCGGGGTCATCGCCGTGCCCAGCGTGGTGAGCCTGGTCTGGTTCTCGATCTTCGGTGGTGCGGCGATCAGTCGGCAGCGAGCCGGGATCGACATCGCGGGCGCGGGCGGCGAGGAAGCCGCGACGTTCGAGCTGTTGGAGACGTTGCCGCTGTTCGTCCCCATCGCCGTCATCGTGATGCTCCTGGTGTCGATCTTCTTCGTCTCCGGGGCGGACGCGGCATCGGTGGTGATGGGGACGCTGTCGCAACGCGGCACCGTCGGACCGCACCGTCGGGTCGTGATGTTCTGGGGCGTGGTGATGGGGGCCGTGGCGGCCGTGATGCTGTTGGTCGGCGGTGACGACGCGCTCAACGGTCTGCAGAACCTCACGATCCTGGTGGCCGTGCCGTTCGTGCTCGTCATGATCGCGTTGTGCGTTTCCCTGTATCGGGACCTGCGGCGCGACCCGCTGGTGATCAGCGAGGACGAGGTGATGCGTTCGCTGCGGAAACTGCACGAGGAGCGCAAGGCCGAACGTGCGAAGGACCGCAGGCAACGGCGCCGACGCAACAAGACGCACTGAGGAGATCGGTGCGACCCGGCCGGGCCCGCGAGCCCGGCCGGGGAACGCCGGTCCTAGTCCTGCGACCGGCCCATTCGCAGCGCCACCACGAGCCCGACGACGAGCAGTACCGCGGCACCGGCGAGCCAGACCCACACCGGCACGCCCTCCGAGTCCGCGTCGTTCGCGGCCTCGGCGTTCCGGTCGGCTTCGTCCGACTGCTCGGACTGCGCCCGGTCGCCCCCGGTGGCCTCGCCCCGTTCACCCTGCTCGGATACCGCCGAGTCGGGGGCACCGCTGGCCTCACCGGGGCCGGGGGAGGTGAGGGTGAAGCGGATCTCGTCCGACACGGGGTGTCCGTCGGCGGAGAGCACCCGGTAACCGATGACGTACTCGCCGGCGGGGCCGAGCGGCCGCAGCGGCGCGGTCACGGTCGCTCCGTCGACCTCCACGACGCCTTCGGCCCACTGGTCGCCGTGGGGTCCGATGACGGCGACCTCGTTGACGTCGGCTTCCTCGACTGGTTGGTCGAAGGTGAGCACGACCTCGGTGGGAGCGGTGTCCAGCTCGTCGCCCTCGGCGGGGTTCGACGAGATGAGCACGTTGTGAGCCGACGCGGGCAGTGCGGCTCCGAGCATCGCGAGCAGCGCCACCGCGAGGGTGGTGACGAACGCGAGCGGCTTTCTCATGACCTTCCCGCCTTCCTGGCGCGCAGCGTGGCGCCGACTCCGAATCCGAGGCCGAGGGCGCCGAGGACGAGTCCGGCCCCGCCCAGCAACCGCGCGGTGTCGTCGGTCTCGGCCGCGGCGGCCGGTTGCTCCGAACTCGTGCCGTGGCCGTGACCGTGGCCGGACGACTCGGCGAGCTCGACCACCGGCGCGGGCCGCTCGGGCTCGGAGTCGTCGGCCGGTGGCTCGTCCCACTTCACGACCGTGCCGTCGGAGTAGGTCTGGGAGGTGGGCAGCACCAGGGTGTCCACGTCCTCGGGCAGAGCGCCGAGGACGATCTCGAACTCCTCGTACGACGTGGTGCCCGCCGCGATCTCGTGGCCGTCCTCGGCCTTCCACGTGATCCGGGTGACGACGTCGTCGGTCTCGGTGACCTCGGCGGTCCAGCCGGGGACGGGTTTGGTGCGGGCCGAGGTGATGCCGTACTCGGCGGGGATGGTCACCTCCACCTCAGTGGTGCCGACCTTCTCCTCTTCGTTCGGGACCCGCAGCACGATGGCGCCGTAACCGCCCTTCTCGGGGGTGTCCCCGTAGACGTTGGCGGTCACGTGGGCGGAGGCGATGCCGCCCGCGAGCAGCAGGCTCGTCGCGGTCGCCGCGCACAGCACGGCACCGCGAGCTATCCGTCGATTTGTCGACAACAACGGTGTCTCTCCTGATCCTTCGCTTCGTCGGGTACGGATTTCGCGCTGGTCAGGAGGCTGTCGGCGGCCCACGCCTCGGCTGCGTGCGGCGAAGCTGGACGGAGAGCGCGGGGAGGCCCTCGGCCGTCGGCACGACGGTGCCGGACGGCGGTTCGACGGCGGGTAGTGGGCCGAGTACCACCAGCAGGCCGCGTAGCGCCGACACCACACTGACGGCGACGGCCAGCATCGCTTCGGCGTGCGCGAACAGCACGGCGGTGGCGACGGTGGCCCCGGCGTGCCCCGCGAGCATCGCCGGACCTCCCACCGAATGTCCCGACAGCTCGCCGAGCACCACGTGGGTGGCCACCTGGGCGCTGCCCAGGACGAGTACGACCCCACCGGGGCCGCGAGTCTGTTCCGCGACCGCGGTGGAGACCCACCCGAGCAGCACGGTGATCGCGGCGGTGGTCAGCAGGTGCGGGAGATGTCCCCCACCCACGAGGTGAGCCGTCACGCTGAGCGTGGCCGAGCACCCCGCGAGCAGTGCGCCCCGGACCGCGTGTCCCGCGCGGTCGGACCCGGTTCGCCTGCTCATACCGCCAAGCCTATGGGATCACGTGGTTGAGACGAATCTCCTTCGAAGGTTGCCGTTTCCGCGAGGATCATGAATCGTATTTGCGCCACTGACATATGCCGAGTGACGCGAGCGGGTGGTCCGTTGAATCTGTTCGAATATGTGGTCGACCGGTGGGAGCGGCTGTCACTACAGGCATTGCTGCACGTCAGCGAGGTCGTCCAGTCGACGATCATCGCCACCGTGATCGGTGTCCTGATCGGGATCGCGGTCTACCGCAGCCCGATCGGCTCCGCCGTCGCGACCGCGTTGGCGAGCACCATCCTCACCATTCCGTCGTTTGCGTTGCTCGGATTGCTGATTCCCGTGGTGGGGCTGGGCGCGACCCCGACGGTGATCGCGTTGGTGCTGTACGCCCTGCTTCCGATCACTCGCAACACCATCGTGGGACTCGCGAGTGTCGATCCGGCGGTCACCGAGGCGGCCAAGGGCATCGGAATGAGCCGCTTCGGGGTGCTGACCAGGGTGGAGCTGCGGCTCGCCTGGCCGGCCATCCTCGCCGGGATGCGGGTCGCGACGCAGATGTTGATGGGTATCGCGGTGATCGCCGCCTACGCCAAGGGTCCGGGCCTCGGCAGCGAGGTGTTCTCGGGCCTGATACGGGCGGGCAGCGCCAACGCGACCAACCAGGCGCTGGCGGGAACGCTCGGCGTCGTCATCCTCGCCCTGCTGCTGGAGGGCGTGTACTTCCTGATCGCTCGCCTCACTGTTTCGAGGGGTATTCGTGGCTGACAAACCCAGTGGTGCCGAGATCCAGTTGGAGCACGTCACCAAGCGCTATCCGGGGAGTTCGGAGCCTGCCGTCGCGGACGTCACCATGACGATCCCGGCCGGCAAGATCGTGATCTTGGTGGGGCCCTCCGGCTGTGGGAAGACCACCACCATGCGCATGATCAACCGGCTGATCGAGCCCACCTCCGGCCGGATCACCATCGGCGGCGAGGACGTGCTGGCGTTCAACGGCGACGCGCTGCGGCGCAAGATCGGTTACGCGATCCAGCAGGCCGGGCTGTTCCCGCACTTCACGGTGGCGCAGAACATCGGCGTGGTGCCGGGGCTGCTGAAGTGGAGCCGCAAGCGCATCAACGAGCGCGTCGACGAGCTGATGGACCTCGTCGGGCTCGACCCGGCCGAGTTCCGTGACCGGTATCCCCGGCAGCTCTCCGGTGGTCAGCAGCAGCGGGTGGGGGTGGCCAGGGCGCTCGCCGCCGACCCGCCGGTGCTGCTCATGGACGAGCCGTTCGGCGCGGTCGACCCCATCACGCGGGGCAACCTCCAGGACGAGTTGCTTCGGCTCCAGGAGAATCTGCGCAAGACCATCGTCTTCGTCACCCACGACTTCGACGAGGCCGTCAAGCTCGGGGACAAGATCGCGGTGCTCGGGGAGAAGTCGTCGATCCAGCAGTACGACACCCCCGAGGCGATACTCGCCAACCCGGCCAACGACATGGTGGCGGGTTTCGTGGGGGCCGGAGCCTCGCTCAAGCAACTCACGCTGCTGCGGGTCCGCGACGTCGACTACAGCGACGGCACCGTGGCCGTGCCGGTGGACACCCCGCCCGACGAGCTGCGCAAGAAGCTGGCCGAGAAGGGCGAGACGTACGCGCTGCTGCTGGACTCGCGGCGGCGGCCGCTGCGTTGGGTGCACGTCCGGGAGCTGTCGTCGGTGACGTCGCTCGCCACGGTCGGAAGGCCGGTGGACGACCTCGTGAGCCTGCAGTCCACGCTCCAGGACGCGCTGGAGGCCATCCTCGCCGAGGGCGGTAACGCCGTGGTCACCGGTTCCCGAGGCGAGTACGTCGGGACGATCGACATCACCACGGTCACCGACACCATCCAGCAGTTGCGCAATGAACACACCGACAAGGGAAGTGGCGAGTCATGACCTCCACGGAGCTGTCGGGTTTCTCCACGGAGTCGGGGTCGAGGCTGGGCGACCGGATTCGCCTGCTGGCACAGCCCGCCGTGGTGATCATGGTCGTCGGTGCCGTCCTGGCGTGGGCCCTGACCAGGGACAACGACGTCATCGAGGCCGAGTCGCTCAACGCCCCGTACCTGTTGGACAAGACGGGGGAGCACCTGCTGCTGACGGCGGTGGTCACCGCCATCGTGGTGGTGCTCGCGTTGCCGCTCGGCGTGGTGCTCACACGTTCGTGGGCCCGGCCGGCGGCGCCGCTGTTCATCGGCATCGCCAACATCGGTCAGGCCGCGCCCTCGCTCGGCGTGCTCGTGCTGTTCTTCCTGTGGACCGAGTGGGAGGGACTGTGGGCGGCGGTGCTGCCCATCGCCTTCTACTCGTTGCTCCCGGTGTTGCGGAACACCATCGTGGGGATCGAGTCCGTCGATCCCACCCTGGTGGACGCCGGACGCGGCATCGGCATGTCGTCGGCGTCGGTGCTGTTCCGTATCGAGCTGCCCCTGGCGCTTCCCCTCGTGCTCGCGGGGTTGCGCACGTCGTTGGTGCTCGCCGTGGGCACGGCGACCCTGGCGTTCTTCGTCAACGGCGGCGGACTGGGTGAGTTGATCGACGCGGGTTACAAGCTCAACCGGACCTCGGTGTTGGTGGTCGGTGCCGTCCTGGCCGTGGGCGTGGCCTTGCTGGTCGACTGGCTCGGCGCGGTGCTGGAGAAGTACTTCGGACCGAAGGGACTCTCATGAGGCGTCAGGCGAGTCGCACCGTGTGCGCGCTCCTGGCCGCGATGTCGTTGCTGGTGAGCGGCTGCGGCCTCAACGTCAACGCGGCACTGCCGTACGACGTGCGACCGGGGTCGATCCGCCACGTGCCCGAACTGGACGGCGTGGAGATCGTGGTGGGTTCCAAGGACTTCACCGAGAACGTCGTCCTGGCCTACATCACGCAGCTCGCCTTGAAGGCGGCGGGGGCGAACCCCATCGACTTCACCAACATCACCGGGTCGAACGGTGCGCGGGCCGCGCTGGAGAACGGTCAGATCGACCTGATGTGGGAGTACACCGGCACCGGATGGCTGTCCTACCTCGGCGAGGACGAGCCGCTGTCGTCCGAGCGGGAACAGTACGAGGCGGTGCGGAAGGCCGACCTGGAGCGCAACGGCATCGTGTGGCTGCCGTACAGCGAGGTCAACAACACCTACGGGTTCGCCACCACGGAGGCCTACGCGGAGAAGCACGGGCTGCACACGATGAGCGACGTCACGGCTTTCCTCGAAAGCAGTCCTCAGGAGGCCGTGTTCTGCGTGGACACCGAGTTCGCCAACCGACCGGACGGCATGCCGGGGGTGCAGGAGGCGTACGGGTTCCCGACCACCGACACGAAGACGTTCGGCTCGGGGGCGATCTACGCCGCGGTGGCCAACGGCACCTGCAACTTCGGCGAGATCTTCACCACCGACGGTCGCATTCCGGGGCTGAACCTGCGGGTGATGGAGGACGACAAGCGGTTCTTCCCGCAGTACAACGCCTCGTTGACGCTGCGCCGGGACTTCAACGAGAAGTATCCGCAGATCGCCGAGGTCATGGCTCCCGTAGTGGAGGCGCTGGACAACGACGAGATCAGCGAACTCAACAAGCAGGTCGACGTCGACGGTCGGGACGCCGCGGAGGTCGCGCGTGACTGGCTGGAGTCCAAGGGCTTCATCACGATCCCCTGAACTCGTGGCCGTGTTCGATGTAGCCGAGGTCGCGGTTCAGTTCGCCGCGCCGGGGACACCGAGACGGCGCAGCACCTCGGTCTCGATGGCGTCCAGTTCCCCGGCGACGGCTCGGTGCGCGGCCTTCCGCCGAGGAGCGGGCATGTGCTCGGACGCGCGTACGGCCGCGGTGAGCTGCTCCAGGGTCGACCGGCTGCGCGAGACGAACTCGCGGTCCTCGTCCGTCGCCCGCTCGGAGTCGGCGAGCTGGGACAACGCCTCCGCCGCCCCGGCGAGCCGGGCCAGCAGCGCGCCACCGCGCCCGCTGTATTCGGGCAGTTGGGAGACGTCGATGCCCAGGCGGCGGGCCTGGCTCCGGTCGTACACCTCCCGGACCGTGCCGATGACGCGCAGCACCAGCGGTGCGAGTGCCGGCACGGCGGCGGGAATGACGACTTTCGCCACACGCACGGCGTTCTTCGCGCGCTTCGGTGTCAACCCGCTGTCGTCCTCGGTCGCCTTCCTGCGGCCCATCGCCCCAGACCCCTTCGTCGCTGTCGGGAGTTCGTGCACTGGTTTCCCCGTGAACTTACTGTTCGCCCCAGCCACGGGCACGTCGGCTCCATGTCGGGGGGCTCTCATACAGTGAGTGGCATGGCTGTCGAGGTGTTGTTGGACGCGGGGGTCGTCACGCGGTGTCGCCGTCGCGTGCACCTCGACCACGATCCGACCATGCGGGACGTCGAGCTGGCGCCTCCCGATCCTGCCGCTGAGCAGCGCATTGCCGACGCGCGGGCGCACCGGGCGCGGATCGCCGAGTGGATTCGGTCCGAGACCGAGAGCAGCTGGGTCGCCGTTCCTGCCGAGCTGAGCGCGTCGAAGCGCGCCGAGCTGACCCTGTCGGCCCTGGAGCAGGGCGTGGCGCTGATCTGGGGCGCCACGTTTCCCGCGGACCCCGCGGCGGGCAGGCGCGGTGGAATCAACCTGCTCGTGCGCACCCCCGGTGGGTACGCGCCGGTGCTCGTGGTGCGGCACCGCATCACCGACCCCGGCAGTGGCGCACGCACCACGGCGTTGCCGGACGTCGACCCCGACCACGCGGAGGTCGACCCCAAACGCAAGGTGCGTTCGCACGCGCGCGATCAACTGAGGCTCGCCCACGCGCGCCGGTTGCTGGAGGCGGTCGGGTACGCCGAGCCGGACAGGGCGGTGGGCGGTGTCGTCGGCCTCGACGCCGACGTCGTCGTCTGGCACGACCTCACGGCGCCCACCTGGCCGGGAAACCGCAGTGCGTTGGACGAGTACGACGCCAGGTTCGCCGATCGTCTCGCGGTGGCCCGTGCCGCGGCCTCACGCGGGGAGGCGCTCGCGGAGCCCTCGCGCATCCTGGAGTGCAAGCGGTGTCCCTGGTGGCCGGTGTGCGAGGAGCACCTGAGCCGGGTGCGCGACGTCAGTCTCGTGGTGCGGGGCGAGGACGCCGCCGAGCTGCGGAACGTGGGTGTGTCCACTGTGGATAAGCTGGCGGCGCTCGATCCCGCGGGGGAGTCGCCGATCCAGTGGACCGGCACCACGTTCGACGACGCCGTGGCGATGGCGAGGGCGTGGCTGGCGGGCCTCACGGTGGTGCGCAGGGTCGAGAAGGTCCACGTCCCGCGCGCCGACGTCGAGGTGGACGTCGACATGGAGAGCTTCGGAGACTCCGGCGCCTACCTGTGGGGTTGCCTGCTCAGCGGGGCCGACATCGGTGTCGAGCAGGGCTACCGGGCGTTCGTGACGTGGGAGCCGCTGCCCACCGACGACGAGGCACGTTCGTTCGCCCGGTTCTGGGCCTGGCTCTCGGACGTCCGCGCCAGGGCAGCGGAGCGAGGGCTGACGTTCCGCGCCTACTGCTACAACGCTCTGGCGGAGAACCGGTGGCTCTACGCCTCGGTCGAGCGGTTCGCGGGTGAGCCGGGGGTGCCGACGCGGGAGGAGATGCGGCGGTTCGTCGAGTCCGACGAATGGGTCGACCTCTTCCGCAGTGTCTCCGACCAGTTCCTGTGCTCGCGGGGCAAGGGGCTCAAGGTGGTGGCGCCGGTCGCGGGGTTCGCGTGGCGGGACCCGGAGGCGAGCGGCGAGGCCTCGATGCGCTGGTACCGCGACGCGGTGGGCATGGACGGCGGTCGCCCCGATCCCGAGCAGCGCGAAAGGTTGTTGCGGTACAACGAGGACGACGTGCGGGCCACGCGGGCGCTGCGGGCGTGGATGACCGACGAGGCCGCACACGCCGTCCCGTTCATGGGCGAGCTGTAGTGAGGCTTACCGCGGCGCCATGCGCAGCGCTCCGTCGAGACGGATCACCTCGCCGTTGAGGTAGTCGTGCTCCACGATGTTCACGGCCAACTGGGCGTACTCGTCGGGGCGGCCGAGGCGTTTGGGGAACGGCACCGACGCGGCGAGACCGGCCCGGAACTCCTCGGTGACCCCGGCCATCATGGGGGTGTCGATGATGCCGGGAGCAATCGTCATCACGCGGATGCCGTGGGAGGCGAGGTCACGAGCGGCGGGAATGGTCATGCCCGCGACGCCGCCCTTGGAGGCGGAGTAGGCGATCTGCCCGATCTGGCCCTCGAAGGCGGCCACGGAGGCGGTGTTGATCACCACGCCTCGCTGGCCGTTGTCGTCGACCGGTTCCGTGGCGGCCATCGCCTGCGCGGCCAGCGTCATGACGTTGAAGGTGCCGATCAGGTTGACCTCCACGACCTTGCGGAACAGGCCGAGGTCGTGCGGGCCCTTCTTCGACAGGATCCGCGACGAGTTGCCGATGCCCGCGCAGTTGACGACAACCCGGAGGGGAGCAGCCCCGGAGCCGGTGGCGGTGTCGACGGCACGCTGGACCTGCTCGCCGTCGGTGACGTCCGCTTCCACGAAGGTGACACCGTCGGTGGGTTCTGCCTTGGCGATGGACGGTCCGAGATCGACGGCGAACACCCGTGCTCCCTTGGCGGCCAGTGCCTTCGCTGTCGCGGCTCCGAGGCCGGAGGCGCCGCCGGTGACGATGGCCGCAGTGTCGGCGATCTGCATGTTCGCGTCCTTTCTGTGGTCGGGACTGTCGAGGGTTGTCGCCACGGTGACAGTGGCCCTAGGTTAACGGGCGTTCGCGTGATGCGGGGAGATGCACGAGAGGTGACTGTCAGTTAGTTGTACTAACGAATTGGTCACCCGTATGGTCTACACCGTGTTTACGTCCAGACCAGAACTCGCCGGAACTCACGGCATGGTCGCCACCACGCACTGGCTCGCCTCGGCAACGGGTATGGCGGTGTTGGAGGACGGCGGAAACGCCTTCGACGCCGCCGTGGCCGCCGGATTCGTGCTCCAGGTGGCGGAGCCGCACCTCAACGGCCCGGCAGGGCAGGTCCCCGCGATCTTCGTGACGGCGGAGGACCGCACGCCTCGGGTGTTGTGCGGGCAGGGCCCCTCGCCCGCCGCGGCCACCCCCGCGCACTTCCGCGACCTCGGTCTCGACCTGATCCCCGGTAGCGGGCTGCTCGCCGCCACCGTGCCCGGTGCGTGGGACGCGTGGTTGCTGCTCCTGCGCGATCACGGCACCAAGAGCCTTCGTGACGTCCTCAAGTACGCGATCTCCTACGCCTGGAAGGGAGTGCCGGTCGTCGGGCGGATCACCGACACCATCGACGCCGTCTCCGAACTGTTCGTCAACCACTGGCCCACCTCGGCCCAGCTCTGGCTGCCGGACGGGGAACCGCCCACCCCCGGCTCGTTGCATCGCAACCGAACCCTGGCGCGGACGTGGCAGCGTCTGCTCGGCCAGGCCGAGGTCCACGCGGGCCGGGAAGCACAGATCGACGCCGCGCGCCGCGCCTGGTCGCAGGGGTTCGTGGCCGAGGCCATCGACGAGTTCAGCCGTAAGGCGTTCCGTGACGACTCCGGTCGCGACCACGCCGGCCTGCTCACCGGCGACGACCTCGCGAGGTGGGAGGCCACGTACGAGGACGCGGTGATCACCGACTTCGGTGAGTGGTCGCTCGTCAAGTGCGGGGCGTGGACGCAGGGACCGGTGCTCGCACAGCAGTTGCGGCTCCTGGAGGGCTTCCGTGACCAGCTCCGCTTCGTCGACGGCAAGCCCGACGCGCGCACCGTGCACCTCGCCACGGAGTGCGCGAAGCTCGCGTTCGCCGACCGCGAGGCGTACTACGGCGACACCGACGTCGATCTCGACACGCTGCTGTCGTGGGAGTACGCCGAGAGCAGGCGGGCGCTGGTGGGCGACGAGGCCAGCGGGGAACTGCGGCCGGGAGGCCCGAACCCGAAGTTGCCCGCCGTGCTCGAACGCACGCGCGGGGAGGCCGCGGGCAGGGGCGCGCTCGGTGAGCCGACCGTGGACCCCGCCGGGCGTACGCGCGGGGACACCGTGCACATCGACGTGGTGGACTCCGAGGGCAACATGATCTCGGCGACGCCGTCGGGCGGCTGGCTCCAGTCGTCGCCGACCATTCCCGAGCTGGGCTTCTGCCTCGACTCCCGCGCGCAGATGTTCTGGTTGGAAGAAGGGCTGCCCAACTCGCTGGCACCCCGCAAGCGGCCCCGGATCACGCTGTCGCCGTCGATGGCGCTGCGCCACGGCGAACCCACGCTCGCGTTCGGCACGCCCGGCGGTGACCAGCAGGACCAGTGGCAACTCTGCTTCTGGCTGGCCCACACCGTGGGTGGACTGAACCTCCAGGAGTCGATCGACGCGCCCGCGTGGCACACGACGGCGTTCCCGAGCTCGTTCTACCCGCGCTCGTGGCGGCCGAAGGAACTCGTGGTCGAGTCGCGCCTGGGCGAGGACACGATCCGGGAACTTCGGGAGCGCGGCCACGACGTGGTGGACGCGGGTCCGTGGGCGCTGGGCAGGCTGTCGGCGGTCTCGCGCGACGCGGCCTCGGGCATTCTGAGGGCGGCGGCGAACCCGAGGGGCATGCAGGGCTACGCCGTCGGTCGCTGACCGCCGCTCAGATGGTGGGATCCTCGGCGATCACCCAGTACTCGGCGAACCGGTCGCCGTCGACGCGCAGCAGGTCGTGACCGTGGAAGGTCACCGGCTCCCCGCGGAGCCGTCCCCTGCCTCGCCAGCGGGCGGCGACCAAGTTCGTCCCGGACACGGGCCCCACCACGATCTCGAACACGCTGTCCGGGATCATTCGCCTGCCTCGACGGACGATCCCGGCGAGTTGCTCGGGGCCCCGAACGAGTTCCGGCTGTCTCGGCCAGTGCCCCACGAAGTCGTCGGTCACCAGGGACCGGGCGGCTTCCTCCAACCGGTCCGGCTCGCCGTTCCAAAGCTCGTCCAGCCAGCGGCGGTAGAGACTCGTCGCGTCCATCTCCCCATCCTGCTGCCGGCCCCCGCGATCCCGCACGGTCGGACTTGCGTGGGGGCCGCCGTCGGGAGTGCGTCGTCTCGGTGCCGTACTTTCCCGCCCGACACCGACCGGCGTCGTGGGACGCTCGGCTATTCTCACCGTGTGCGACGTGCGTTGATCACCGGAATCACCGGGCAGGACGGCCAGTATCTCGCGGAGCTGCTGCGGAGCGAGAACTACGAGGTGTTCGGGCTGATCAAAGGTCAGAACAACCCGAAGATCGAAGCGCTGCAGACGGAACTGCCCTTCGTGGAACTCATCTCCGGCGATCTGCAGGACCTGCCCAGCCTGGTCGCCGCGCTCGAACAAGCACAGCCCGACGAGGTCTACAACCTGGGGGCCATCTCGTTCGTCGCGCTCAGCTTCAAGCAGGCCGAACTCACCGCCAACGTGACCGGACTCGGCGTGTTGCGGCTGCTGGAGGCCATCCGCATGGTGGGCGGCAGCCAGAACAACCCGATCCGCTTCTACCAGGCGTCCTCCTCGGAGATGTTCGGCAAGGTCCGGGAGTCGCCGCAGGTGGAGACGACCCCGTTTTACCCGCGTTCGCCGTACGGGTGCGCCAAGGTCTTCGGACACGACATCACGGTGAACTACCGCGACAGCTACGGCCTCTTCGCCTGCTCCGGCATCCTGTTCAACCACGAAAGCCCCCGGCGCGGCATCGAGTTCGTCACCAGGAAGGTGACCAACGCGGTGGCCCGGATCAGGCTCGGCCTGCAGGACAAGCTGGTGCTCGGGGACCTCGAACCACGCCGTGACTGGGGCTTCGCGGGCGACTACGTGAAGGCCATGTGGATGATGCTCCAGCAGGACGAGCCCGACGACTACGTGGTCGCGACCGGAGAGACGCACAGCGTCCGGGAGTTCGTGGACGCCGCGTTCCGGCACGTCGGTCTGGACGACTGGGAGCGCTACGTCACCCAGGACGAGCGGTTCTTCCGCCCGGCCGAGGTCGATCTCTTGGTCGGTGACGCCACCAAGGCTCGCACCAAGCTGGGGTGGAAGCCCGAGGTCGACTTCCACTCGTTGGTCGCGATGATGGTGGACCACGACCTCAAGCTGGAAGCGAAGAAGGCGGGAATCCGGTATCCATGATCTCCTACGCGCAGAACGCGGAGGACGTCGTTCTCGCCCGGCTGTTCCGGACGCAGTCCGAGGGTCGCTACGTCGACGTGGGAGCCGGTGATCCGGTCGAGGACTCGGTGACCAAGCACTTCTACGAGAAGGGCTGGTCGGGGATCAACATCGAGCCGGTGCCGGAACTCGCCGACCGGCTGCGGAAGGCCCGGCCGAGGGACGTGACCCTGCAGCTCGCGCTGGGAGCCACGAAGGGAAAGGCGACGCTGCACGTCGTTCCCGACGCCTGGGGCCGGGCCACGCTCGACGAGCGGCTGGCGCAGCGGTACCGGGAACGCGAGCGGTGGCGGGTGGAGGACGTCGAGACCGAGATCACCACGCTGGCCGCCGTGCTCGACGAACATCCCGGCGACGTCGACTTCCTGAAGGTCGACGTCGAGGGGGCCGAGCGAGAGGTGTTCGAGGGCGCGGACTGGACCCGGCACCGCCCCAGGGTCCTGTTGGTGGAGGCGACCGAGCCGGGTTCCCCCACTCCCGCGCACGAACAGTGGGAACCGATCCTGCTCGACGCCGGGTACCGGTGCGCGCTCTTCGACGGTCTCAACCGGTTCTACGCTCAGGCCGACGACGAGGAAGCGCTGGCGTGCCTGTCCGTGCCCGCGAACGTCTTCGACGAGTTCGAGCGCCACGAGGTGGCGCGCATGCGGGAGCAGGCCGAGAAGACCGCCGTGGCGCGAGCCGGGGAGAGCGGTTACATCCGGCGGTTGGAGCAGCGGCTGCAGCAGGAGCAAAAGGAGCGGGAACGCGACGCCGCCTACCTCGCGACCTTGGAGAAGGCCGTCGAGGCCGAACGGCGGCATGCGGCCAAAGCCGCCCGGTACTTCTCCGCGCTGGAGAAGCGCATCGCCGAACTGGAGGCGGCGGCGAGGACGTCGGCGCAGTACATCGCGATGCTCGAGAACAAACTGAACCAGTAGGCAACGACTCACACGACAGGATCTCCGCGATGACGATCTCAAGCCCCAACCCCGACACGGTCGACCTCGACGAGGCCAGACAGCTCGTCGAGCGGGTCAACGGCCAGGGGGGCACCTATCACCGGCTCGACTTCGGCGACGGCCTCGTCATCGAGGGCGACTACGACATGTCGAAGTACCTGGCCTACTACCACCTCCCCGAACGGCTCGACGGCAAGACCGTGCTCGACGTGGGCACGGCCTCCGGTTTCTTCGCCATCGAGGCCGAACGGCGGGGGGCCAAGGTCACCGCGATCGACATCTGGGACGAGACCGCTCTGCCCGCGGAACTCGCGCGCACGTTCAAGCTCGGCCTCAACTACGTCCAGAAGGACCTCTACGACCTCGACGCCTCCTTCGGCCAGTTCGACCTGGTCATCTGCGGGTCGCTGCTGCTTCACCTGCCCGATCCGGTGGGGGCCTTGCGTGCGCTGCGGAGCGTGACGAAGGAACGCTTGATCGTCTCCTCGGCGGCCACCGCGGACAGCGCCACCACCGACCAGCCGGTGTGTCACTTCACCGGAGCCCGAGCCAGCGAGAGCGACTACTGGAGCTACTGGGCGTTCAGCGCCTGCGCTCTGGAGCGGATGTTGCTGGCCGCCGACTTCTCCCGCATCGCCGACGTCGAGCACTTCGACTTGAAGTCCGAGCCCGGTCGCATGGAGTTCTCCACGCCCCACGTGAGCATGTCCGCCTACGTCTGACCGGGACTTCCGGCCTTCGGGGTCAGAGGCCGATCTCGCGCAGTCGCTCGGCCATCGCGGCGCCGACCGCTTCCGGACCGCAGACGGCGCGAACGGCTTCTGCCCCACGCGCCCCCATCGTGCGTCGCAGCGTTGGGCTCTCGGCGAGTCGGCGCAGCCAGCGGGCGGCCTGGTCGACGTCCGGTTCCGCCCAGAGCTGGCCCGGTCGGTACCAGTACCCGAAGTCCGCGCCGAAGCGGTGGTCGTCCTCGGTGATGGGGCGGACGTCGTAGCCCACGACGGCCGCCGCTCCCGGCGGCATGAAGTCGACGTTGCCGCCGTAGCCCGTGGCGATCACCGGCTTGCCCATCGCCATCGCCTCGGCCATGCCGAGTCCGAAACCCTCCGAGCGGTGCAGCGAGACGTAGACGTCGCAGGTGGCCAGAAGGCAGTCCATGTCCTCCCTGGTGAGGTCCCGCCCGATCAACGTGCCGTTGACACTCGCCACCGCCTGCGCCAGCTCCGCGGACAGCTCGGGGAAACGGTGGAGGTCCACCGCCTTGATGACCAGGTGCGCCGAGGTTCCCCACTCGTCCGGTCGGAACGCCCGCCGGAAGGCCTCGATCACCGCCCACGGATTCTTGCGGGCGTCGCTGGACGAGGCGCTGAAGGTGAAGAGCACGACGAGTCCGTCGTCGGGAAGACCGAACTTCGCGCGATCGCCCCGGACGTCCGGGCGCTGCGGCACCACGTTGGGGATCACGGTGATGGGTACGTCGATCGCGGTTCGGAAGGCGTCGGCGACGAACGAGGACACGACCCACAGTTCGTCCACACGCGACAGCTGATCCGACACGAAGGTCGGGGCCTCGGGAAGCTCCCACGCCCACAGCGCGATCGTGTACCGGTCGAGGGCGTGCTCGGGCACCAGGTGGAACTCGTTCACGTTGACCAGCCACAGGTCCACCGGGTGGTCCTTGCCCCGACGAAGCTCGGTGAGCTCGCGCGGTGGGGTCAGTGAGCGGTTGGGCGCCCTGGTGTTGAACTCGGTGAACGTCACGTCGACACCGGCGGCCACCAGCGCCAGCGTGTGTCGTCGGGCCGCCTCGGCCAGCCCCGTGGTGGCTCGGGGGTCGGCGAACACGTTGACGCCCGGCCGCGGCGGGACCACGGCGGGAGCCTTGTCCAGCTCCGCGCCGATGGCTTCGAGGGCCTTTCGGTACGCCTCGGCGACCACCGGCCACGACGCGTTTTCCCGGACGTAGTCACGTGCCTTGCGACCGGCCTCGCGGGCTTCCTCCGGCCAGCACATGACCCGTTCCAGCAGGGTGGAGAGGGTTTCGGCTTCCTCGGCGGGGTCGGTGGGCACGAGCCAGCAGAACTCGGGGTCGAAATGCCGGTGCTGCGGGAGGTCGCTGGTGATGACGACCTTGCCCGCACCGAACGCCCGCATCATCACCGCGCTGGTCTCACCGGCCGTCGGCCAGCGCAGGTTGAGCACGACGTCGGTGGCGGTGATCAGCTCCTCGAACTCGTCCTTGTTCGGAGCCAACGAGAAGTGCACCGAATCGGAAAGCCCGCGCTCCTCGATCAGCTGTCGGACCTCGGCCACGACGTCCGAGGCGTCGCCGTGTCCCGCGATCAGCAGCCGGGCCTGGGGCCACCGACTCCTGATGTCGGCGAAGGCCAGCACCGCCACGGTCGTCCGCTTGATGCGGTTGAACCCGCCGAATATGCCGAACACGACGTGCTCGTCGTTCCAGCCGAGCCGCTCGCGGGTCTCGGCCCGGCCGGTGTCCTCCCGGATGGGCGCACCGGACGGCACGGTGTGGACCGGGAGACCGGGGTAGCGGTCGCGCAGCCAGTTCGCGGCGTACGGGTCGTGGACGAGCACGCCCCGGCTGGCCGACACCAGTCGCCGCTCCATGGTCATCGTGCGGTCGAGATGCTTGACGCCGTCCACTTCCAGGGCGGGCCAGCCGTTCAACAGCGCCGGGTCCTGCGGATCTCCCCAGATCGGGCCGTGCGCGTATCGGAGTTCCTCACGAAACTCCTCGGTTTCGAGCCCGCCGAAGTAGCCGATGTGGAAGTCGAGGAGCGAGGTGTCGTGCAGCACCACCACACCGGGCGTGGTGAGTGCTCTGCGGTAGAGCCACGAGTGGCCCCCGGCGTGGTTGCCCATGTGGTAGGTGTGCAGGACACCGTCCGGGGCCTCGTCGTCCGGACCTACCACGGCAACGCCGGGTGGCACCTGGGCTTTCTCCGGGTCCCTGCCGACCGCCGTCACGTCGACGATGCGCGACAGCTCTTCGAGCAACTCGTAGCTGTAGTCGGCGATGCCGCTGCGTTCGGGCGGAAGTGGGGTCCACATCCGGTGCTTCATGGTCTGTCGCTCACCGCCACGCGATCATCGTGTAACGGCCGGTCTGCGCCGACATCGGGTCCGCCTTTCGGAGTTCCGACCGCGCGAAGCCCGCCGCCTCGACGAGGAACCGCAGGAAGTCGGCGTGTACCGGGCGTACGGCGAACGGGTCGAGGTGGAAGTCGGACGCGTCCTCGCCGTCCCCCGCCGACGTCTCGACGATCAGGACGCCACCGGGTTGCAAGGCGGTCGCGGCGAGCTCCACGAACCGAGCCAGCACCGTCGGCTGGACGCGCTCGGCGTACCGGAACGCCGTGACCGCACCCAGCGTGCGCGGGGCGGTGTTCGCGAGCGCGTCGAGGGCGTCACCCTCCTCGACCGCGAGCCCCAGCCGTTCGAGGTGGTCGCGGAGCGCGCGGTTGTCGGACGCGGCCCGGTAGGGCAGTTCGGCGTCGCGGACGACCATCAGCCACTCGCCCCGCGCGGGCGCCATGTCGAACACGGGGCCCGTGGCTCCCGCGTCCCCGGCCGAGGTGAGCACGGGGAGGTATTCCCGCCTGGCGGCCCGGACCCGGTCGACGGGACCGTCGAGCAGTTCGGCCACGGCGAGTTCGAGGAACGACTCCCGGCCCGGAACCCGGTCGGTGACCTCGGGAGCCGGTGGTTTCGGCAGCGCCGCGCGGACCTCGTCGAGGAACAACTCGAACCGCGCATTCCGCACCCGGTCGTGCCGCGCGGCCTCGGTGAGAGCCTCCACCTGCTGTTCCAACGCCTTCAGGCGCTGTTCGACGCCATCGTTTCGCTCGGCCGACTCGGCGAGCCGCAACTGCAGGTCGCCGAGCTGGGACTGCACCCTCCCCACCGAGGAGTACAGCCGCTGGTTCAGTCCGGCCATGATGTTCTGGTCCTGCTGGTGGAGCGTCGCCACCTCGTGCCGTAACTGGTCGGTGGTCACCAGGTCACCGCGTTCGGTCAACCGGTCGAGTTCGGACCGGAAGGACCGGTCCGTCTCGGCCAGACCTTCGAGCGCCTCCCGCACGGCGAGGTTGGTCTCGATCTGCCACTTGACCTGGCGCCGCCACAAGAAACGCATGACCAGCCTGCCCAGCAGGTCGGTTCGGCGCAGCGGCAGGTGCAGTTCCTGGTGTCGGGTGAGACGGGCCAGCGCTTGCGCTATCCGTGTGTCAGGCATCGTTCTTCCATCGGTTTCGGCTCATCCCGACAGCTTGTCGAGGATGTTGGACAGGGCCGGATCGTTGATCAGCGCGGTTCCGCCCCGGACCAGTGAGCGTTCGGCGATCTCCACCACGACGACGTCCTTGTCGGCGAGCATGTCGGCCACGGCGGCGCCACCGTCGTCGGCCGCGGTCCCGTGGTGCAACACGGTCATGTTTCCGAACGTCGCCGCCAGGTACGGCAGGGCCCGGATGGTGAAGGAGTCGCCGAGCAGTCCGACGCTGAGCCCGTAGGTGCCGGGGCCCGAAGCGGTGTTCAGCTTCAGCGGCGTCCGATACTCCGTGGGCGGCTCCCACGTCTGGTCGGTCTCCCCGTCCGGCGCGATGGCGTAGTCGCGGCCCACGGTCTTGCCGCTTCGGCCGAGCAGCGGCGGAATGTCGGCCGGAACGCTCCAGCTCGGGCCGGGGGTGATCCGCCAGGTCTCGGAGATGCCGGGGCGCAGGTACTCGGCCACCGTCCGGGCCATGAGCACGCCGCCCTCGTCGGACCAGTGGGCGTCCTGCGGGCCGTAGACCGGCTCGCCGAGTTGCTGCCCCCAGGCTCGCAGCCCGTCCCGGAGGTCGATGACGTAGTCCTCACCGGCCATGAGCCGCCAGAACTCGTCCACCATCCGCTGGTGGCATTCCTTGCCCACGTACCGGTCGGGCAGGTGTTCGGGCACGACCGTCGCCTTGTCGGGAGCGACGACCACGACGAACTTGCGTCCGGTCGCCTCCACCCCGGCGCGGAACTTGCGGAGCTGGGTCACGGTCTCGGTGAGGGACTGCACCTGCTCGCAGTGGCTGGCGATCTCCTCGCCGAGGTAGAGCCAGCCGTCCTTGCCCTCGATCGCCGTGGGGTACTGGACCTCGGTGGGCTGCGACGGTCCCGACTGTATGGGAACGCCGCCCTGACGGTTGGCCCCGAAGGGTGCGGGCTCCCCGAACAGGGTGCGACTCACCGCGTCGGCAGCGTGGATCGCCTCCTCGCGGAGCACCAGGTGGTCCGTCGCCCACGAGGCTAGGTCGGTGAAGAAGGCCCACCCGTCCCCGAGACTCGGGAACGGTGCCAGCGCACGGTTCTCGAACTCGGTCGGCCGTGCCCCGAGTGTGAAGGCGATCAGGGGCGTCGTGAAGAACACCACCGCGCACACGAGCGCGACCGTCTGGCGTCGAGCGTGGCGGGGGCGGTGCAGTGAGTGCTCACGCGGAAGCCAGGCCTCGTGGACGGCCGGGAGCCGGGACTGCTGTCGCGGGTTCGGCGGTCGGTCGTACGGTCTCATCGTGCCCACTCGTCCGGGTCGGTACGTCGCTTGCGTTCCAGCGCGTCGATCCGAGCCTCCAGCCGTGCGACACGGCGGTTCCACTTCGCCTCCACCGCGTCGAGGCGATGCTCGTGCGCCTCGGAATCCCGGTCGATCCGACGGGCAAGGGCCGCCAGCGTCTCCCTGGTGCCGTCGGTGATCCTTCCGAGGATCTTGCGCTGATGCTCGTCGTGGTGGTCCAGAGCGCGGTTGACGAGTTTGCGCAAGGCCGGGGCGAACGGCAGCCGGTGAGGCGCGGCCGGGTCGGGCTTCCAGTGCAGGGCCTCTCGTGCCTCGTCCAGGGGCGCGAGGGCGGTGGGCGTACCCTCCGCGTCGGTACCGTGGCGCCGCCGTGCTCGCCAGGTGTCGTAGGCGGCCCGCAACTCGGTACGCATCCACTCCGTGGCCGCCGCCATCGACCGGGTACGCAGGATGTGTTCCCGTGCGGCCTTGCCCCGGCGACGTGCCTCGGCGGGATCGTCGGCGACCGCCCGCATGGCCGCCGCGGCGGCGTCGAGGTCGGGATCGGCCCAGACACCGTCCTTCTGGTATGGCTCCCAGCCCGGTCCGACCTCCGTCCGCCCGTAGGGGATCGGCCAGCCGACGGTCGCGTCGAAGAACTCGGTGGTGCCCCCGTAGTCGGTGGCGATGACCGGCATGCCCCGCACCATCGCCTCGGCGACGGTCAGTCCGAACCCTTCGCTGCGGTGGAGCGAGACGTAGGCGTCGCTGTTCGCGTAGAGCGCGTCGAGCTCGGCGACGCTGAGATAGCGGTCGAGCAGTTCGATCCGAGGATCGTCGCCGATGACGTGGCGCAGGCGTTCCTCGGCCGAGGTGTGCAGGTGCCCGTTCGTGGCCTTGATCGTCAGCCGCACGTCGTCGCGATCGCCGAACGCGCGCCGGAATGCCTCCACCACTCCCCAGGGGTTCTTGCGCTGCCCGGTGCTGTTGAAGTCGAAGGCGAACAGGAACCGGACGGCCTCGCCGGGACGGCGGTCGGGCCGGGGCTTCTCGCCGGGGTCGAGCACCGGCACGGGAATCACCTTCACCGGCACCGGGGAGTGCGGCGCGATGGCCCGCGCGCAGAACTCGCTGACCGTCCATACCTCGTCGACGAGGGCGAATCCCTCGTGCAGATGGTCGGGGAAGTCCTCCAGCTCCCAGGCCCACAGGCCGATCCGGTACCGCTCGTGCCCGACCTCGGGGTGGGTGTCGAGCAGCAGTTCGGTGTAGTCGGCGTTCACGGCCAGGATGCTCACCGGGAACCGTGGCGTGCCCACCGTGTCCGGCTCGTCCAGGGCGGTACGCACCGTCCGGGAGAGGGAGTGCTCCTCGACCACGGAGACGACCGGTACGCCCGACTCCTGCACGGCACGGTGGATGACCCTGCCCATCTCACCGAGCCCCAACTCGGCCGTGAGGTATCCGGCGACGTTGACGCCGAACTCGTCGACCGGTGGCGAGGGGGCCGCCGGCTCGCGCGGCAGCGCCCACTCCGGCAGCAGGCCCTCGTCGAGGCCGTGGGTGCGACACCACTGTCGGAACGCCGCGCCGTGCGTGTGGTAGGGGCGCGGGAACACGGCCTGCAGGTCCACCCGGTCGGCCCAGACCCGCATCGCCAGCCGGTTCAGACCGGCGGCGCGTTCCAGCGGGGAGTCCGGGGAGGCCAGCCAGCGCCGGAACTCGGCGCCGTGGTCGTCGCCGAACGGGTGCGGCGGGATTTCCTTCGGTGGACGGCCGAGCGGGTCGTCGGCGAGTTCGGGGGCAGTGGCGTCGAGCCACGAGGTGTGGAACAACCGGCGCATCGGCTCGGTGAGCGGCGAGCCGTCGGGCAGCTCGGCGAATCCGTATTCGGTGTCGGCCACCGCGTCCTCGGGCGTTTCGCGGTAGCCCGCCTCCAACAGCTTGCCCCGGTGGGCCTCGCACAGCTCGCGCAGCGTGCTCTCCCGCGAAAGCCGCACCCGTGGCCGCCGGCAGTGAGTGGTGAACAGCCAGGGCTGCTCGGGGCGGTAGCCGGTGAAGTGCACGAGTCGCAGCGGGGTGTCCGCGGCGGTGAGCGTGCCGTCGTCGCGGCGGCTCAGCGGTCGTTCGTGCAGGTTCCAGTACCCGACGCCGAGGCCGGGGTCCCGCAGCACCGTGTGCGGGAACAACGCCGGGACCAGGTCCGGCACCGGTGTCCGTTCGTCGGACGCGTCGCGCACGGCTCGGTCGAACCAGAAGTCGAGGAAGGAGCGGCCGGAACGCCCGACCGCGAGACAACCACTGTCGAAAGTAGACGCCAGGGTGTCGGGTTCCCGGCCGTCGCGAGGAAGAGGCTCCAGCAGCCGGGGGACGAGGACGACGCCGTGCTCGGCACCGAGTCGTACGACGTCGGTCAGCGGGGCCAGTACCTCGGCTTCGGAGGCCAGGTACACCGCCACCTCGACGTCCGCCAGCAGTCGCCGCAGGAGCAGCGGGACGACCACGTCGACGAGTTCGGACTCCGGAAAGCACGTGGCCAGCCGCAGGTACTCGTCCTCGTCGACGTCGAGTTCCCGGTACCCGACGAGACGGTAGCCGTCCAGTGCCTCGGTGACCTCGGCTCGGTCCGCGACGAGGACGACGAAGTCCCGGCCGGGATGGTGCTCGACGTACGACCGCGCCAGCACGCGTGCCGTCGGAAGATGTCGCTGCGTGACGACCGTGCACGCGGCTGCCTGCGGCAACCGGGTACGGGCATCAGTCATCGGCCGGCAGCGCTTGCAGCTGTGTGGCGACGATCTCCTCGAAGCTCGGACCGACTTCGGAGAGTTGCGGCGCCGAGACCTGAACTCGCACGACCGTCTTGCCGTGCGCGTAGTGCGCGCGTGCCGCGGCCGGGTAGTTCTTGGTCTTGTCGATCTGGGTGCCCTGGACGCCGTCCGGAAGCGTTCCGTCGTACGGGTCCATGCCGTTCTTCTCCTGCAGCGCGACGAGTTCGTCGACCGCGGTCTTGGCGGCTCCCGTCGACGAGGTCTCCATGGTCAGGACCACGGCCTCCGCCCCGGAGGGGAGCTTGGCGACGACCATCCGCGCCTTGCCCGCGCCTGCCTCCTCGTAGGCCTTGTTCTCGTCGTCGGTGAGCAGCTTGTTGGCCACCACGTCGTCGAACGTGGTGATGTCCGTGCGCTCGGTGGCCGTACCGGGAAGCTGCGCGATCTCCAGGTCGTCCTTGGGACGGGTCGGTGAAGGGGGTGCGGCGGACGTCTGCGAGGGCTGCGGCTGGTTCCCCCCGTCGTCGGAGCCGTTGAAGAACAACAGCCAACTGCCGACGCCGATCGCGGCGATCAGCACCACGACGGCGACGATGACGAACACCTTCTTGCCCCCGCCGGAGGCCGTGTCGAACGTCTCCGGACCCTGGCCGGCCCCGTCCTGGTGCGCGGTGGAAGGCAGCGGCGGAAGTTCCGAACCACCCCACGGCGGGCTCTGGTCGGCCTCGGGGGCGTTCCAGGGCTGCGCCGGCTGCGGCATGCCGCCCGCCGGCGAGACGGGACCCTGCTGCGGGAATCCGCCCGCGGGCGAGGCCATGCCGGGCTGCGGGAATCCGCCCGCCGGCGAGGCCATGCCGGGCTGCTGCGGGTACTGCTGCTGCGGCGGCTGTTGTTGCTGCCCCTGCCAGGGCGAGACCACCTGGGTGGCCTCGGCGCCGGCGAGGTTGGTCTGACCACCCTGCTGCGGTGTGCCCTGCGGCGGGCTGAGCGGCGCGATGACCTGGGTGGAGTTGGCGTCCGCGTTCTGCCCCTGCTGCTGGTTCTGCTGCGGTTGCTGAGCCTGTTCCTGCGGTGCTGCGGCGGGGTTGTCGCCGTGGTTCACCGCCGACGACAGCACCTGGTCACGGCGAACCCGGTAGTCGTCTGCGGAGAGTCGACCGGACGCCAGTTCTTCGTCCAGCTTGCGCAACTCTTCCTGCCAGGACACCGTGGGGCCCCCCTAACCTCGAAACGGACTCCGACACGTGCCGGTCAGCAACGGCGACGCTCGAACTGGACCTATTCTCCACGTCACAGACCGGATACGGTGGTGAGGGTCGAATCGTGATCCGACTGCGATCTCCTAAAACCGGGGTCTCAGCGGACGGGCAAAACCTTCTTCACCGGCTCCATCGCGCGCCGCAGTCGGTCGGGGAGTGTGCCGTCCCGGCCTTCGGGAGGTTGCGTGACCACGAGGGCCACCGCGTACTCGTTCGAGGAGTACCAGGCTCCGCTCACCTCGATGTCCTCGAACATCCCGCTCGCCGTGCGTATCGGGCCCTCGCTGTGCTCGGTCTTCGTGGCCAACGTGGTCTGGTAGAGGTGGTCGGCCACGGCCTCCGCCTCCTCCGGGCTTCCGGCTCGTAGGACCAGCAGCAGGTAGCTGGTGGAGCCGTCCAGGGAGCCCCTGACGATGACCTCCGTGACGCCGTGCGCGGTGAAGTACTCGGCCGTCTCGCCGGAGTACAGCTTGAGTTTCTCGCCGTGGGCGACCGACATCGTGGAGTTGTTGGGGCTCTGCTCTCCGGGCAGGGCGGGAAGTCGGTCGGCGAGTTGAGGCGGCGTGGGCGCCATGTTGTCGGCGGCCACACCCGCGACCGCCGACGCGGGCTCCGAACGATCCTGGCCCAGCCACCAGGCACCACCGATCACGCCGCCGAGCGCGAGGAACACCGCGCCGGAGATCGCGACCCAGGTCAGTGCCGTCCGCCGCGGGGGCTCGTCGTCCGACGTGCCCTCCGGGGCGCCCACGGGTGTGGGGCGGGAGCGTCCGGGGAAGTGGATCAGCTCCGTCGGTCGTTCGTCGGCGGGGCTGGGGGCCGTGGTGGGTTTGGTGGTGGCCAGCAGCGCCGCCGCGCTCGGCCTCGGCCGTGACGTCGCCGACGACGCGGCCGACGTGGTCGAGGAGGAAGCGGAAGCGGCCTCGGTGTTCGGGGTGTCCGACGCCTGCGCGGGGTTGGTGGTCCGCCAGCCGGACTCCTCGCCGCTCGGCTCGGTGCCGTGGTCGGTGGAGCCCGTCGTGGGGTTCTCCGGGGCCGGCTTCTCGGATGCCTTCCCGGCTGCCGAGGTGGTCGAATCGGGCGCGGATGCGGCGGGCGAGAACGACGACACCAGAGGCGCCCCGGACACCTCGGCGAGGATGTCCTCACGGCGGCGGCGGTGCTCGCTGCTGCTGATGGTGCCCGCTGCCAGCTCGGCGTCGAGGCGACGCAGTTCTTCCTGCCAAGACATCGGCAACCCCCTAGCCTCTGCGGCTGCTACACCTTAATTCGCCACCCGTTCGCGTGACATTCTGGCGGTAGAATCGACGGCATGGTGCTGTTCGGTCGAGACAAGACGCGGTTGGTGTCCCCGGAGGAGGCCCTGCCGGGGCGGGCGGAGGCGCTCGCGACGCCCGATTTCCACGCGGTGTTCCCCGAACGGCGCATCAAACCGCCGTTTCCCGAGGGCATGAGCACGGCGGTCTTCGGCCTCGGTTGCTTCTGGGGCGCCGAACGGCTGTTCTGGCAGACGTCGGGCGTGTACTCCACGGCCGTCGGGTACGCGGGTGGTTACACGCCCAACCCGACCTACGAGGAGGTCTGCACGGGCCGTACCGGACACGCCGAAGTGGTGTTGGTCGTGTTCGACCCCGCGCAGGTGTCGTACGAGTCGTTGCTGAAGGTGTTCTGGGAGGGGCACGACCCCACGCAGGGCATGCGGCAGGGCAACGACATCGGGACGCAGTACCGGTCGGCCGTCTACTACGTCGACGATCGGCAGCGGGAGCTCGCCGAGGCGTCGCGCGAGTCGTTCCAGAAGGCGTTGAAGGCGGCGGGCCACGGCGAGATCACCACGGAGTTCGCCCCGCTGCGCGAGTTCTACTACGCCGAGGACTACCACCAGCAGTACCTGTACAAGGTGCCCAACGGCTACTGCGGTCTGGGCGGTACGGGCGTGTCCTGCCCGGTGGGAGTCGTCTCGGCCGAGTAATTCGGTGAGGGCGCCCCGGCCGTCGGGTCGGCGGCGCCGGTTTGCCAACACGCGAAAAGGGCGGGGCCTTGTCGGCCACCGCCCTTTTCGCGTGTCGGAGCGGACGACGGGACTCGAACCCGCGACCCTCACCTTGGCAAGGTGATGCGCTACCAACTGCGCTACGTCCGCGTGCTCCGGGCTTTCCAACCCGTGCGAACAACAGTGTATACCCACCCGTTTCGTCATCTGACAGCGGGTCGTTCGGTCACGCTCTGAAAAACGACGGATGCAGGGGGCCGCGTGACTCCGTATGGTGTTCAAAGTTCAACCGAAAGGGCTACGGCCCGGAGGGGGGTGCCTGGTTGATGTCGAACGATTCGGTCCCCGAGTCCGATCAGCCGGGCCTCGTCGAGCGCATCCGGCGCGGGGACGACGCCGCCTTCAGCGAGCTCTTCCAGGAGCACGAGACCGCCGTACGCGGGTTGGCGCGCCGGTTGGTGGCTGATCCTTCCGACGCCGAGGACGTCACGGCCGAGACGTTCTTCCGTGTCTTCCAGGCCATCCGCAGGGGGAGCGGCCCGAGGGAGAACGTGCGGGCCTACCTGTTGACCGTGGCGCGGCGGGTGTCGTGGGAATGGCAGGCGGCGCGTCGCGAGGTTCCCGTGACGGACGAGGAGCTCATGGCGCGGACGGGGACGCACGGTGATTCGCAGAACCGCACGGCCGAGTCGGCCCTGATCACGCGCGCGTTCACCAGCCTGCCCGAGCGGTGGCGGACGGTGTTGTGGCACACGGAGGTGGAGGGGGAGCAGCCCGCCGTCATCGCCCCGTACTTCGGGCTCAGCGCGAACGCCACCGCCGCGTTGGCCCGCCGCGCGAGGATCGGGTTGCGGGCTGCGTACCTGCAGGCCCACCTGGCCACCGATCGGTCCTCGTCGGGGTGCCGACGGGTGGTGCGCAAGCTCGGCGGTTACACGGCGGGCAGCGTGACGGGAGTCGAGGCGCGCAGGATCAGGAACCATCTGAGCGCGTGTTCGTCGTGCCGGTCGACGCACGACGAGTTGCTGCGGGTCTCGTCGTCGTTGCGAGCGCACGCGAGCGTGCTTCTCGTCCTGGTGCCGCTCTCGGGGCTCGCCCTGGTCGGTTCCAAGGTGTACGCCGGGGCGGGAGTGGCCGCCGCCGCGGGTGGCTCGGCCACCATGAGCGGTGTCGCGGCGGGCGGCGGAGCGGGGGCCGGGGTGGCGACCGCCACGGCCCTCACCGGGAGCAAGCTCGGACTCACCTTCGCGTCGGCGGCGGCGGTCATGGGAATGTCCAGCGCTCCGATGCTCGACGACCTGGCCGGCCGACACGCGGAGGCCTACCTGTCCGGGGACGGTGCGGTGATGTTGTCGAGCACCGCGGCCACCGCGCGGTCGTTCGACGGTTCCGCGGCGGCCGTCGACCACGTCGCGGAGGGCCGGGACGACACCGACTCGGCCACCTCGGGCGCCGAGACCGAGGACGATCTGCCCGGCCCCACCGAATTCACCCTTCCGGCCGAGACGTTCGGGGCCGAGAGTTCCTCGGTCCTTCCCGTGGAGTCGGCCGAGGGCGGCACGGTGTCGTTGCCGCCCTCCCCCTCGCGTGGTTCCGAGTCCGGGGACGAGACGCGAGACAGTTCCAATGGCAGACCTCGCGACGACACGGGTTCCCGGCCGACGGAGAGTGCCGGGACGGGTTCTCGGCCGATCGAGGGTTCGACGACCAAGTCGCCCTCGAAAACGGAGTCACGCCCGAACGACGGGGCGGACTCGCGGTCGGACCTCACGGGGCCGCCGCCGTGGGCCGGGCCGAGGAGCGACTCCTCACCGCTCGCCGATGCCGAGGACGAGCGAGCCGGGACTTGGGGAGCGGTGAGCCCATTCGGGGAGGACACGGACTTCCCGAGTTCGTGACGATCACGGTAACGTTGCGGTGACGATCTGCATGGACCGGGCTAGCGGAGGAAACGATGAACCGGCTTGTCCAGGGGTCTGACGGCCGGGACTGGGTCATCCGTGCGCACATGGAGTGGCGCAAACCCGCCACCGCCGACGACTTCGAGCACGACGTCGCCGCCAACCCCGCTCCCGGCATCGCGTTGATGGGCGTGGCGGTCGCGCTGGGGGTCGTCCTGCTCGTGTGGATGCCCGAGGATGTCGTGGTGCCCGAGTGGGTGCCGCTCGCACTGTTGTTGGTGGCCCTGTTCTTCCCGCTTCGGTGGGTACTGCGCAGGCCGTGGACCGTGGTGGCCGAGACGGAGGGCGACGCCACGGGGGAGAAACCGTCCGAACGATGGGTCGGCACGGTCGTCGGCATCTTCAACGTCAGGGGCGAGGTCGCGCGGATCGCCAAGTCCATCCACAAACACGACCTGCCCGACTTCGACGGGCCACTGCATCCGGTCGAGTAACGGCGTTCGAGCATCCCGAGGCCGGGAGCGCGCGTCCTTTCCTCGGGCGGTGGCGAGCCACGCGCGGACCGCCGGCTGTCCCGCTGGTTGAAGTAACCGTTTCGCGCAGGGGCGTGACTCTTAGTGTTCACGATGAGCAGTGGGTAGCTGATCGAGAACGGAAGGTACTCGGTCAGATCTTGCACGTCACCGTGTGAACGCAGAGCATGGACGCTGTGTCAAGTGTGTTGACCACGCAAACCGTCGTGGCCTTCGGACTGGGGGCTTGTCTCGTCGGGCTGGTCGCCGTTCTCATCGCCGTCATCAGACGCCGCAATGCGGGCGGAGCCGTCGACGAGGCCGTCCTCGACGCCGTTCGGTTCATGTCGGATTCGCAAGTCGAACTGCGGCGGGGCCTGGACCAGGACGCCGCGGACAAGATCACCTCTCGGCTGCTGCGGCTGTTGAGGTGTGTCGCGATCGGGATCACCGACCGCGAGGGTGCGTTGTTGTCGTGGGACGGGGAGGCCAACGACCACTACGTCGACCTGGTCGACCCCATCGGCGTGGCGATCCGGAAGAAGCGGAACGAGATCGTCTCGCACAACAAGGTCCCGTGCAACCACAAGGGCACGTGCCGGATGCGTACCGCCGTGATCGTGCCGCTCCTCGTCGAGGAGGAGGTCGAGGCCGTCCTCATCGTCGTGGGCCGCACGCGCGGCAGGCACATCGTGAAGATGGCGGACGTGGCCGCGAGGATCGTCACGAACCCCTTGGAGGCCGCGCGCCTGGAGAAGGCTCGCCACGAACTCCAGCAAGCGGAGATCAAGGCACTACGGGCGCAAATCTCCCCGCACTTCGTCTACAACGCGCTCAACACCATCTCGTCGCTGATCCGGACCGATCCGGAGGAGGCGCGGGAGTTGTTGCAGGATTTCGCCGACTTCACGCGCTACTGCTTCCGGGTGGAGGGCACCTACACCACGCTGTCGGACGAGCTGCGCAACATCGACCGCTACCTGACCATCGAGGGGGCGCGCTACGGCAGCCGACTCAACGTCCGGCTCAAGATCGCCCCCGAGGTGCAGTCGGTGGTGGTGCCGTTCCTGCTGATCCAGCCGTTGGTCGAGAACGCCGTGAAGCACGGCATCTCGAAAAAGCCGAGCGGCGGCACGATCACGGTGGTGGCTCAGGACATCGGCAACGAGGCCGAGATCAGTGTCGAGGACGACGGCGTGGGCATGGACCCCGCGCTGTTGGAGGACATGCGCAACTCCCGAGGCAGTGCGCACATCGGTCTCGCCGGCATCAACCACCGGATGAAGCAGGTGTACCAGGACCGGTACTCGCTCATGGTGGAGACGGCGGTCGGCGCGGGCATGAAGGTCACCATGCGGGTGCCGAAATTCGTCAAGGCCGTGCGCCCCGACATGCCGGGGTACGGGGAGTCCGCTCCCACCCGTCGGGCCTCCTCCTCGTCGCGATCCGGGGCCGCGCTCGGCTCCTGATCGACTGTCTGCCGCGGCCGTCCCGCATCAGTACGCTGGACTTCATGAGCCGCAAGGACACCCTGGTCTCCCGCATTCCCAAGCTCGGCGAACGGGTCGAGCGCAAGGACGTCGTCTCCGTCGTCAAGCTCCACGGCGTGATCACGCCGCAGGCCTCTCCGCTGGCCGCGCGAGGGGTCATCAACCTCTCCTCGGTGGAGTCGGCGTTGAAGCGGGCGTTCGCCCCCGAGCGGCTGAAGGCCGTCGCGTTGCAGATCAACTCGCCGGGAGGGGCGCCGACACAGTCGGGGCTCGTGGCCGAACGCATTCGGAAGCTGGCCGACACCAGGGGCGTGCCGGTGATCGCGTTCGCGGAGGACGTGGCGGCGTCCGGCGGGTACTGGTTGGCGTGCGCGGCCGACGAGATCTACGCCCACCGGACCTCGATGGTGGGTTCCATCGGCGTGCTCACGGGGTCGTTCGGCTTCGCTGGGCTGCTCGAACGCTTCGGCATCGAGCGCAGGCTCTACACGGCGGGGGAGAACAAGGCGCGGCTCGACCCGTTCAGCCCGGAGAAGCCCGAGGACGTGGCGTGGCTGCGCAAGTTGCACGCCCAGCTCCACGACATGTTCGTGGAGTGGGTGAGGCAACGGCGCGGCGACCGGCTCAGCGAGTCGGAGGATTTGTTCTCCGGTGACATGTGGTTGGGAGCCAAGGCGCTGGAGCTCGGTCTGGTCGACGGTCTCGGCAACCTTCGTGAGGTGATCGAGGAGCGTTATCCCGGAGCCGAGATCACGGTGGCCGAGCCGAAGAAGCCGCTGCTCGCCAGGCTGGGGATGAGCTCCCCCGCCGCCGCGGTGCTGGAGGCGGTACAGCACCGAGCGATGTGGTCCCGCTTCGGTCTGTGATCGAAGCCCTCTACTCTGAGGGGAGCGGGTGGCGTTCGATTCGCCCGGCAGCGTAGTGGACATCGACCCTTGCAAGCGGCAGGATGCGTTTCACTGTGAGTGCTCCCCACGACACACCGAAGCTGCTCGTCTTGGCCGTTGACGACGAGCCCCCCGGTCTTGCCCAGTTGAAGCACTGTCTCGAAGCGAACGCGCACGTCGGCCGGGTGCTCCCCGCCGTCGACGCGTCCGAGGCGCTCCGACTACTCGGTTCGGACGACGAGTACATCCGCGCGCGTAAGCAGCGTGGACTGCCGCCGGTGGACGCGGTGTTCGCCGACATCAACATGCCCGGTCTTTCCGGCATGGAGATGTCACGCGTGTTCGCCTCGTTGAACCCGGCCCCCGTGCTGGTGTTCGTCACCGGGCATTCCGAGGAGGCGGTGGAGGCGTTCGACCTCGGCGCGGTCGACTACGTGCTCAAGCCGGCGCGGCAGGAACGCATCGACAAGGCGGTGTCACGGGTCGTCGAGAAGATCGAGGCCGCTTCGGGACGCCGCAGGCCGTCGGACTCCGACCGCGGTCGGGACGACGAGGTGATCCCGGTCGAGCTCGCGGGTACCACGAAGCTCATCCCGCGCTCGTCGGTGCGCTGGGTGGAGGCGCAGGGTGACTACGCCAGGCTGTTCACCACCGAGGGCAGCCACCTGGTGCGCATCCCGCTGGCCCAGTTGGAGGAACGGTGGGCCAAGGCCGGCTTCGTGCGTATCCACCGGTCGTTCCTCGTGTCGCTGCCGCTCATCACCGAACTGCGCATGGGCCAGGGCGGCTACCAGGTCGTGATCGGCAACGAGGAGAAGGTTCTGCCGGTCAGTCGCAGGCACACGCGAGCGCTCAAGGACAAGCTGGTCGGCTCCTCCCGGTTGGGATAGCCATCCATGACGGGCGACGACGTCTACCGCAGCATCCGCGGCATCCGGGAGCCGGACCCGACGCTGGGGAAGAAACCTCGGCCGTCGGAGATCGTGCGGCCCACCGTGTCGTTGTCGTCGGGACCGCAGTCCGCGGAGGGAAACGCCAAGCCCCGCAGGAAGCGGGTCGTGCTCGCCGAGCCTCGGCGGATGTCGAGTGCGTCGATGCGGGCACGGGTGGAACTCGCCGAGCAGACGAGCTGGGGAAAGCTGCTGGTCAAGGACCTCGTCAGGGCTCAGATGCGGGCCGGGCTGTCGCTGTTCGGTCTCGTCGTGGTGGTGCTGGCCGCGTTGCCGGTGCTGTTCCACTTCGTGCCGGAGCTCGCGACGTGGCGGGTGATCGGGATACCCGTATCGTGGATCTTGCTGGCCATCCTGCCCTTTCCACTGCTTTTGGGCGTCGGCCTGTGGTACAACCGGCTGGCGGAGCGACATGAGCGGGACTTCGTCGCGATGATCGAAAACTGACGCCGTCGGCACGAGGTAGCGAGGGAACAGTCCGTGCAGCTGAACCCATGGGCCCTCGCCAGCGTCGCGCTGGTCATGGTCGCGACCTCCTATCTCGGCCGCCGAACGTCGCAGTCGGCCAGGGAGACCGACGACTTCCTGGTGGCCCGGCGCATGGTGCGATCGCGGCGGAACGCGTCGGCGATCTCCGGCGAGTACCTCTGCGTCGCGTCCTTTCTCGGCGTCGCGGGAATGGTTCTGAAAGACGGCGCCGACGCGTTGTGGTACCCCATCGGATTCACCGTCGGCTTCCTCGCGCTCTGCATCTTCGTGGCGGCGCCGCTGCGCCGGTCGGGCGCGTACACGATTCCGGACTTCGTGGAGGCCCGGCTCGGCTCCGCGGGACTGCGCCGGTTGTCGACGGGCTTCGTGGCGATCCTGGCGCTGATCTACCTGGTACCGCAGTTGCAGGGCGTCGGCCTCGCCTTGAGCGCGATCATGCCCGAGCCCTGGGTCCTGTGGGCCGTGGTGATCGTGGTCGTTCTGGCCGCGGCCAACGTGGTGACGGGTGGGCTGCGTTCGGCCACGTTGGTGCAGGCGTTCCAGCACTGGATCAAACTGTTCGCGCTGGCCATCCCGGCGTTCGTGCTGTGTTCCGTGTTCCTGGGCAGCGGGGGCATGGGCTCCGCGGGCGGCCTCGGGGACGAGGCGCCGCCCGAGTTTACCGAGGAGACCACGGTGACCGTGGGCGTCGACACCGTCCTGCGGGTCGAGGAACCCACGCTGGTGCACGAACTGGACGCGGAGCCGCCGGGACCGCGGATGTGGGTTCCGGGCATCGACTACTCGGTTCGGGAGGGCGACCGGCTGCTGTTCCCCGCCTCCTCGTCGGTTCCCACGGTGCGTGACACCGAGGGGGACAACGCGAGTTGGCTCCGGCCCTCCGGGGACGCCGACGAGGTGTGGTGGACGTACTCGGTGCTCGTGGCGACGTTCTTCGGCACGATGGGGCTGCCGCACGTGCTGGCCCGCTTCTACACGAACCCCGACGGCAGGGCCGCTCGCCGCACCACGGTGCAGGTGTTGTTGCTGCTCGGACTGTTCTATCTCTTCCCCGTGCTGTTGGGCGTGCTGTCGCGGTTGTACGTGCCGGAGCTGCTCGTGACGGGGGCGTCCGACGCCGCCGTGCTGCTGGTGCCGACGGCCATGCTGCCGGGTGTGGTCGGGCAGCTCGTCGTCGCGGTGCTGGCGGCGGGTGTGTTCGCCGCGTTCGTGTCGACGTCGTCGGGGTTGCTGGTCAGCGCGGCCGGGATGGTTGCCACCGACCTGATGTGGAACAAGCGCAGGGACTTCGTCGTCGCGGTGGTGGTGATCTCGGGTGCGGCCCTCGGGATCGCGGTGGCGCTGCCGTTCGACGACCTCATCCACACGGTGGGGCTGGCGTTCGCGCTCGCGGCGTCGACGTTCTGCCCGCTGCTCCTGCTGGGTATCTGGTGGCGACGGTTGACCTGGGTCGGCGCGGTGGTGGGGATGCTCGTCGGCGGAGCCGGGGTGCTCACCGCCGTCGGTTTCCACATCGCGAGCCGGGTGAACGGGGAGAGCGTGCCGTGGTTCGTCTCGCAACCGGCGCTGCTGACGGTACCGGTCGCGCTGCTCACCACCGTGATCGCGAGTTTGGCGACCGCTCGCCGCATTCCCGAGGACGTCGACGTGGTGATGCTCCAGCTGCACGCGCCCGACCGACTGGGGTTCATGCGGGACCCGAGCGGCGCCGGCACGACGCACGTGAGTGGCCGCCCTCGCAGGCCGTGAAGGTTCACGGGCATCGCACGACGGTACGTGCGACGATGGGCCCGTGAACCACTCCGGTGATGTACCCACGGTCTCGGTCGAGGAGCTTCCCTCCGGGGAGGACTACGTGTTGCTTGACGTGAGGGAACCCGACGAGTGGGCGGCCGGGCACGCTCCCTCCGCCGTTCACATCCCGTTGGGCGATCTGCCTTCGCGCGCGGGCGAGTTGAGCGAACTCGCCGACGACCGTCCCGTTCACGTCATCTGCCGTACCGGTGGCCGGTCGGCGCGAGCCGTGGCCTGGTTGAACGCCGCGGGCGTCGTCGACGCCGTGAACGTCGCGGGTGGCATGAAGACGTGGCAGGCCCTGGGAAGGCCCCTGGTCTCCGACCACGCCGACACGTCTCCCGAGGTGCTGTGAGGACGGCGAGGGCGGTCGGGTGAATCGGGCGGCGTCCGGTTGGGAGTCCGCTCCGGGACACCGGGGCGGGCGGGGTGCGCATGTCTCGGTGAGATGGGTCGCGTTGGTGCCCGAGGGCGCGAGGGCCGGGCGAGGTGACGGCCGACGGCGACGCGGTCCGTATCTCGGCCCGCCCTCCTACGACGTCATGCCCCGCTGGGGGTTTCCCCACGTGGTGTGGCGGTGGCCGACGGCGGTGCAGGGTACGAGCGCTGCCACGCCGGTGCCGTCGCAGCGACTGTTGCTCATCGCCCGTAACGCGGTGGCCGTGCTGTGGACGTTGGCGGCACTCGCGACGGTGGCCGCGGGCGCGGAGATCTGGCGCTACGTCCTGCTCGTGCTGAGCCGAGATCGCGCGTTGTCCCCCGCCGTCGTGGGGGCCTCGGACGCGCTGGTGCTGACGTTCTCCCTGCTGACGTTCGTGATGACGGTGTTCGCGTTCGCCGCGGCCGCGTGGTGGCTGCTCGTGGCCCGGAAGGCGGCGGCGGACGAGTCCGGACAGCGTCCGCCCCGGCAGACGTGGCAGGTGCTCTTCGGGCTGCTCGTGCCCGGCCCGAACCTGGCGATGGCCGGTTCGATCCTCGCCGAACTCGAACACGCCGCCATCCGCAGGCCCGCCAACCGCCGACCGACGCCGTCGCGGCTGGTGCTGGCGTGGTGGGTGGCGTGGGTCGCGAACGCGTTGTTGCTGACCCTCACGGTGGTGTGGCGCGCTCGGGACGGTGTGCAGGCGCAGGTCGACGCCGTGCTGCTCACCGCGTTCACCGACCTTTCGGCCGTGCTGCTGGCCGTGCTCACGGTGTTGGTCGTCCGCCGGTTCACCAAGCTGCTCGCGCCGATGGACGAGCAGCTCGTCCGTCCGCTGCGCGTGCTGCGTGTGGAGAACGCGCCGGAGCCGCCGAGGCGGCCCCGGCCGAGGACGGCGGCGCGCTGACCCGCACCGTCACCTGGTCACGGGCAGTGTGCTGAAGCCACGGATCACGAACTCTCCACGCCGGGTGGGCTCCTCGGCCTCCCGTAGGTCGGGCAGTCGCCGAGCCAGCGCGCCGAGTGCCGCCGCGATCTCGATTCGCGCCAGCGGGGCTCCCAGGCAGTAGTGCACCCCACCGCCGAACCCGAGATGCGGGTTGGGTGTGCGACCGATGTCGAGGGTGTCGGGGTTCTCGAAGACCTCGGGGTCCCTGGCCGCCGCCCCGAGCAACGCGGCGATCTTCTCGCCCTCGGCGACGCGGTACCCGGCGATCTCGACGTCGGTGGTGGCGGTGCGTTCGAAGAGCTGCAGCGGCGAGTCGTAACGGATCAGCTCCTCGGTGGCGGTGGGAGCGAGCGAGGGATCGGCCACCAGCCGGTCCCACTGGTCCCGGTGGGTCAGCAACGCGTGGACGCCGTTGCCGATCACGTTGACCGTGGCCTCGTGTCCCGCCATGAGCAGCAGTACCGCCGTGGCCACGACCTCGTCCCCGGTGAGGTCGCTCGCGATGAGGTGGCTCAGCAGGTCGTCGCCGGGGTGAGCGGCTCGCTCGGCCGCCAGCGCGCGGAGGTAGTCGGCGAACTCGGTGGCCGCCGCCTCGGCCTGCCGACGCCGGGGTTCGGGCAACCCGTACTCGTACATCTTCACGATGGCGTTGCTCCAGCCGACCAGCATCGGGCCGTCGGCGGTGGGAACGCCCAGCAGTTCGGCGATCACGGCGACGGGCAGGGGCTGGGCGAGGTGCTCCAGGAGATCGGCGCGGCCGTCGGCGGCGATGTGCTCGGCCAGGTCCGCCACCATGCGATCGGCCAGGGTCTCCACCGAGGGACGCAGGCGCTCCACGTGTCCCCGCGCGAAGGCGGAGGACACCAGGCGACGCAGTCGTGTGTGGGCCGGCGGTTCGTTCTCCAACAGCGAGTTGCGGTGGAGCATGTTGAACGACGCGAACTGTTCCGCGGGCGTGGCGTCCCGCCAGATCCGGCCGAGCCTGCGATCTCGCAGCACGGCCGAGGCGGAGGCGTGGGACACCGCGACGGCGAGGCCGAGTCCGTCGTGGCGGTGGACGGCGCCACGGGAACGGAGCTCGGCGAATACGGGATAGGGATCGGCGAGGAACTGCGGGTCACGAGGGTCGAACACCGGGAGAGCGTAAACCGGGGAAAAGCCCCGGTCACGTCTCGCGAGCGGTCCGCCACTCCGGGGCCAGCATGGAGAACAGCACCGAGTCGCGCCAGGCGCCGTTCGTGTGCACGTGGTCGCGCAGCACTCCCTCGCGGGTGAACCCCAGGTTCTTCACGAGCGCCATGCCGGCGCGGTTGTCGGGGCCGACCGCGGCGGTCACCCGATGCAGCCCCAGCGTCGTGAACGCGAAGTCCAGCACCGTGCGTACCGCGTCCCCCGCGTAGCCGCGGCCCTGGTGGTCGTAGGCGACGGCGTAGACGAGCCTGCCCGAGTACTCGTTGGTCCGATGAAGCCTGGTGAAGCCGACGGCCTTGTCGCGGTCGGCCGGAGTCTCGGGTTCGAGGGGCGTGATGGCGAGGTAGTACTCGCTGCGGGGACGTTCCCGTGCCCGCTCGACGATCATGCGGAGGAGTTCGTGCGCCTGCTCGTCGGTGCGGGTGTTGAACGAGAGGAAGTGGGTGACGCGGTCGTCCCCCACGATTCCCCGCACGCCGTCGAGGTCGTCGAGGGTGAACTCGCGCAGCCGGACCACGCGGCCGCTCAGTGCGACCGGTCCTTCGTCGTGCCGAGTCGTCACCTTCTCCAGGCTAGCCTGACGAGCATGGTCTCGGAACATCTTGTCGTGTCCACGACGACGGATTCGGAATCGGCCGCGCGGGAACTCGCTGCGGGAGCCGTCGAGGCGAGGCTGGGGGCCTGCGCGCAGGTGGTCGGTCCGATCACCAGCGTGTACCGCTGGGAGGGGCGGGTGAACACCGACCCCGAGTGGCGGGTGGAGATCAAGACGGCCGCCGACCGGGTCGACGAACTGGTGGCCTACCTCAAGAGGCACCACACCTACGACGTTCCGGAGGTCATCGCGACCCCGATCGTCACGGGGAGCGCCGAGTACCTGTCGTGGGTGGTGGAGGAGACCCGGTCCGCCTGATCGAAAGCCCGGTGACCGTCGGCCGCGCGAGACGGCCCCGTCACGCTTAGTCTGAACGCGGGTCGAGTAGCGTCAAGCTAACCGAACACGCAGGAGGGCGGCAACCGTGGGCAAGGGCGCACGTAGGAAGGGGCCGGGCAAGGCCGGCAAGCGGAAGGTTCGCGACGTCTTCGTGGCGCGTCCGTTCGAGGGGCTCGCGGCGGAACCGGAGCTCATCGCCCTACGCGAGTTCGTGCCGTCCGCCACCGCGTCGCTTCCCCTGAAGGACGCGGGCGACCGCACGGTGACACTCGCGTCCGTCCTGCCGGTGGCCGCCGCCGCGATGGTGCGGGGAGAAAGCGGCGAGATCCTCATCGGTATGCAGGTGCAGACCCGGTCGTCGGACATCAGCCGCGACCTCGGGCGCGCGCTGCGGTGGGCGCTGGAGGCCGAGCCGGGACAGGTGTTGTCGGTGCCCGACACCACCAGCGAACCGCAGCCGGGGGAGCGGTTGCAGGATCTGATCGACCCGAGTGCCGAGCTGGACGTCGAACTGCACTCCGACTTCAACTGGTGGCTCGCCGACGGCGTGCAGGCCACCGGTGAGGTCGCGATGTCGCTCGAACGCGCCAACGCCGCGATCATGCCCACCGAGCGGGTGCGTCCGGGCGCGTACTGGACGCTGGCCGGCGACAAGGCACATCTGCGTTGGGTGTGGCCCACCGACGAGAACAGGCTGCTCCAGGCCATGGCCCGGCTGTCGGCCGCGGGGGAGTTGTCCCTCGGCGAGGGCTCGCGTTACGCGGGTTCCTTCCGGGCGCACGGTCTGCTGGTTCCGGTGTGGGACCTCGACCCCGAGGCACACGCCAGGGAATGGAGCGAACCGGCCGAGCAGCTCGGCGCGCGCTTGGAGGCCGCGCTCAAGTCGTTGGACGACGAGCCGCTGAACGCCGCCGAACGGCGAGCCAGGGACGGTTTGATCGGGCGTCAGCTCACCCTCCGCTGACTACACTCCGTCGGGTGATCTTGCACTTCTGTCCCGCCCGCGACTGGGAGGCCGTGCCCGACGGTGGTTCGTACCGGGCCGCGTCGCTCGACGAGGTGGGTTTCATCCACTGTTCGGAGCGTGGCACCGTGCACCTGCCCGCCAACGCGGTGGCGGCGGGCCGGACCGATCTCGTCCTGCTGGGAATCGAGGAGGATCGGCTCGATACGCCCGTCCGGTGGGAGCCGGGAGACCCGGCCGAGCCGGAAGGCGCGTGGTTCCCCCACGTCTACGGGCCGATCCCCACGTCGGCAGTGGTATCGGTGGCTCCCTATCGTCCCGGCCCGGACGGGCGGTTCCGGCCTCCGTCCATGACGCCGGGCGGGTGACGGAGCCGACTCCGGGCAACCTGTCGACTCCTTCGCGCGTGACCACCGCGGCCGGAATGCCGAGGCGCACACACGTTCGCGTGAGGGAGGGATTACGGTGACTGCGTTCGTACCCGCTGCGCCCGCGCCCCCTCACGACGGCGGGTGGGCGACCATCGTCGGCCACAGGAAGGACTTGGTCGTGTCTGGCGACCTCACGGACTTCTCCGAGTTCGTGCAGGCCAGCCTGCCCTCGCTGCTGCGTTACGGGCATGCGTTGACGGGAAACCCGCACGATGCCGCCGATCTCGTGCAATCGGTCCTGGAGAAGGTCGGTTCGCGGTGGAACTCGGTGCTGCGCAAGACGGGCGACCCCATGGCCTACGTCCGTAGGGCGATGACGAACGCCCACATCAGTCGGTGGCGCCGGTTCCGGCGCGAGCGCCTCGTGGCCGAGGTGCCCGACTCCGGCGCGGTGGTGCATTCCGACCCGTTCGAGCACGAACCACTGTGGCAGGCGCTGCGAGAACTGCCGCCCCGACAGCGAGCGGTCATCGTGCTGCGGTACTACGAGGGCCTCAGCGAGGCGGAGATCGCCGCTTCGCTCGGAATCAGTCCGGGCACGGTGAAGAGCCAGGCGAGCAAGGCACTCACCACGCTGCGAGGCAAATTGCGCCGTGACGAGGGGAGGGAAGTGGCGTGAACACCTCCGACCCGGACTTCGACGACCTCGACGCCCGGTTGCGGGCGTTGTTCGCCGACTCTCGGCTCGACGTGACACTCGACGAGCGCGCCGGGGAACGGATCGTCGCGGGCGCGCGTCGCTTGCGCCGACGCAGGGCGGTGCTCGCGAGTGGCGGTACCACGCTCGGGATCGTGGCGGTGGCGGCGGCCGTCGTGGTCCTGGGGGCTCGTACGGCGGGGCAGGACGGCGAGACCCCCGTCGCGGCCTCACCCGCCGGGCCCCCGCCCGCCTCCGCGTCCGTGCTGTCGACGAGCGAATCGCCGGAGCCGCCCGAACTCCCGTCACCGGACGGCTCTCGGGAACCCGAGGCCGCGCCCTCCCCGCCGGACCTTCCCTCGAGCTCGTATCCGGGTGCCATGACGGCGATGAGCCCGCCGGTCCAGACCGGCTCGGTCCTGGCGGCCGACGCCGTCCTCGCTCCCGACGGCTACCGGGCGTTGAAGTTGGGCATGCCGTACCACGAGGCCGTGGCGACGAACATGCTCATGACCTCGGACGAGACCTCGCCGCCCTCGCCGTGCGCCGACTACGAGCTGGCGGAAGGCGACGAGTTGGTGCGAACGGTGACGATCTCCCGCCAGTACGGGGTCGTCGGTTTCGCCGCCAACAGCGCCGTCACCCCCGAGGGAGCGGGGGTCGGGACACCGTTCGACCAACTGAGGAGCCTGTATCCGAACGGCAGCCTGACCGAGGCGGCGTACACGGTGGCCACCGGTGCGGGCTTCTATGAGTTCCGGGTCCCCGACGGAGTCGTGGTGGAAGTCGCGTTGAAGGCCCGCGCGTCCGACTGCTGAAGCATCGGCCGCGGCCTCGGCCTCGGCCTCGGCCTCCCTTTCTCGGCGCCGAGGCGTGGGTGGGTCGTGCCGCGTCCGCTGGAGGGTCACAGCTTTCCACCGGCGACCGGAGGCATCGTCGGGTCGTTCTCGTCGCCCACCGATTCGCGGGCGAGGAACTGCTCGACACTGAACACGTCGCCCTTGGCCATGTCCACCACGTTGAGCAGTCGGCGCATGGAGGAGATCTCCTCGACCTGTTCCTTGAGGAACCACTGCACGAACTGCTCGCCCGTGTAGTCCTCCTCGTCGCGGGCCGCCTTCGCGAGTTGCTTGAAATCGTTCTCCACGCCGATTTCCTGATCGAGTGCGAGGGCGATCGGTTCCCGGATGTCGGAGAAATCGTTGCGCACTCGCGGGACCTCCGGGATCTCGACGTGGTGGTCGGTGTCGAGGAGGTACTGCACCAGCGCCATGGCGTGATTGCGTTCCTCCAGCGACTGCCGGTAGAAGTGCGCCGCCAGTCGGGGAAGATCGGAACCGTCGAACCACACTGCCGTCGCGAGGTACTGCTGGGAGGCGTGGAATTCGTTCCGGATCTGCGCCTGGAGCAGCTCGTAGAACCTCGACTGAGGGGTTTTCTTGAAGCTTGCCATGCCTCCACCATACGTGGAGAAAGCATTTCTCATCCACTTGGAATTGGTGATCTCGGTCCCATTTGGGTACAATTTATAAGATAAGCTTTCGCTTAATTAATTGAGCCTTCGCTTATTGTGAAAAGGCTTGCCTAACCGCTCGCCGAGACCGTTTCGCGCGCGATGGGGCAGGACATGCATCGCGGTCCGCCGCGGCCGGACCCCAGTTCGGAGCCCGCGATCCGAACGACCTCGATGCCGGCGTCCTCCAGGCGTTCGTTGGTCTCCGTGTTGCGCTCGTAGCCGATGACGACTCCGGGGGCGAGCGCGAGCGTGTTGTTGCCGTCGTCCCACTGCTCCCGCTCGGCCGTCACCGGGTCGAGGCCCGTGTCGATGACGTGCAACCGGTCGATGCCCATCGCCTCGGCTGCCGCCTCCAGGAACGGGGCGGGGCCGTGCACCCGCACGCCCTTCTCCTCGTCGGGGGTGAGCGTGTAGGCGATGAGGGAGTCCCTCGCCAGCGGATACATCACCACCGAGTCCGGTCCCACCATCGTGCAGACCGTGTCGAGGTGCATCGTGGCGCGGTCCTGGGCGATCGGCACGGCCAGCACCGTGTGCGCGAGATCGTCGGCGAACACGGAGCGCGCCAGCGACTCGGCGCCCGCCGGCGTGGTGCGCTCACCCACGCCCACGGCCAGCACACCGGGGGCGAGCACCAACACGTCGCCGCCCTCGACCGGGGCCGAGTGCGCGCCGTAGGCGCGAACCGCTCCCCGGAAACGCGGGTGGTAGGCGTAGATGAGATCCAGCAGGGCCGTCTCCCGCTTTCGGGCGGGCATCGCCAACGACGCGATGGCGACACGGTCGCCGATCCACACCGACGAGTCGCGCGTGAACAGCAGGTTCGGCAGCGGGTCGACCGCGAAGTCGTGCGCGTGGTGCATCCGGCGTACCAGCGAACCGCCCTCCGAGGTGGGCAGCTCCTCGAACGTCATGCCCGCCATGAGCACCTCGGCGAGCTCGGCGGGTGTCGCGCTCGACAGGTGTGACCGCAGCACGTCCGCGAGTTCGGCCCCCAGCCTCCTGTCGTCGACCGCGGCGTGGACCCCCGCCGCGTGAGCCCTCGGGTCCTCCAGTGCGGTCCGCAGCACGTCGGCGAGGAGCAGCACCTCCACGCCTCGGCTGCGTAGCACGGTGGCGAAGGCGTCGTGCTCCTCCTGGGCGCGGTCCACCCACGGGATGGAGTCGAACAGCAGTTGGTCGTTGTTGCGTGGGGTGAGCCGTCGGAGCTCGTTGCCGGGGCGGTGCAGCAGCACCGTCCGCAGCGGTCCCACTTCGCTGTCCACTCGGGTGGGGAGGCGCTCGGAAAGACTGCTGGAGCTGGAGGAAGTCGATTCGGTCACAGGGGCGAGATTAGTGACCGGGGCGCTCCCGCGCGGGATACGAAACGACACGGCGCGGCGTGGTAGCGCCTTCGGAACGAAAGGCTCTTTCGCCGCAACGAACAGGGCGCCCCGAGCGTGATTCGTTGCGTATCCCGGCGCACGGCGTCATTGGTGGGTGGCGGGCGTCCGCTCGGTGGAGCCGGTGGTGGACCCCACCGGTGTGTTGGTGTCCGGCACCGTGGTGAAGATCCAGTTGTGGACGCCGCCTCCCATGATCTCGGCGTACCGCTCCGCGGCGTCGCGGTGGGTGAAGCGGATCTGCTGACAGGTCACCCGGTGAGTGATCTCGCAAGCCATCGTCCCCTCCTGACCTGGCCGTGCCGGCGATTCGGCCGACCCGACGATTAGAACACGTGTTCGATTCGAAGGCAACTTTCACGGAAGCCAGTCGACGTGGTCGCGCAGTGCCGCGTAGCCGACGAAGGCCACCACGTCCAGTAGCAGATGCGCCACGACGAGTGGCCACAGACGGTTCGTTCGTTGCCACACCCTGCCGTAGACGAGTCCCATCACCACATTGCCGAGGAACCCGCCGAGCCCCTGGTAGAGGTGGTACGAACCGCGCAGCACTGCGGAGATCAGCAGGGAGGTGTTCTCGGAAAGGCCGAGTTGCCGCAGGCGCGTGAGCAGGTAGCCCACCACGAGCACTTCTTCGGCGAACGCGTTGCCGAACGCGGAGAGGGTCAGCGCGAAGGGACGCCACCATGCGTCATCCAAAGTGGATGGTTGTACGGCGAGGTTGAACCCGAGTTTCCATGCCACGAAGTAGAATGCCAGCCCCGGAATCCCGATTCCCGCCGCCAGTGCCGCGGCCCACGCCGTGTCCCTGCCGGGTCTCGTGAGGTCGAGACCGATGCGGGACAGTCGAATTCCCGCCCGCCACAACAGAAAGAGCCCGAGCGCTCCCCAGCCGACGAGTTGCACGACGCCGAGCAACTGCTTGAGCAGATCGATGAGGCCGAGTTCCGCTCGGGAGACGTTGATGGCGACCTGTTGCTGCGCAAGGGGTTCCGGACGGAACAAAGCGTCCAACAGGGATAACAGACTGCGCACACCGGAAAGACCCAGCGTGACCGAGAAAACGAGCACGAGTTCCACCACGAGCGTGCGTCGCTCGCGCGGGTCGGTGACGCGCTCGGGGAACACCGGGGGCTGCGGGAAGATCCAGTCGCGTGCTCGAAAGGCCACTGTGGCACGTTACATTAACTTGAATCTGTGCTGGTCAACGGCACGATCCGACGCCTCCGGGGCGCCTTTCTACATCATTTCGGGTTCATTCACCGCTGGAGACCACTAGGGTCTTACGGTCCGAAAAATCCCAAGAAGGAGGCAAGCCTCGTGACGGCGACGTCCGAAACTGAGGCCCAAGCGCCCTCGGGTTCGCGGCGGCCGTGGTACGCCACGGTGGCGCCGCGGGTCTTCTGGCCTTCGGCAGTGATCATCCTGGCCTTCGTGATCGTCACGGTCCTCGTTCCCGACACGATGACCGAGGTGATCGGCGACATCCAGGAGACGGTCATCGGGACGTTCAGCTGGTACTACATGCTGATCGTCTCGCTGTTCGTGGTCTTCTCGTTGTGGATCGGGTTGAGTCACTACGGTGACATCAAGCTGGGACCCGACGAGGAGGAACCCGAGTTCGGTCTGAAGTCGTGGTTCGCCATGCTCTTCGCGGCGGGCATGGGTATCGGCCTGGTGTTCTGGGGTGTGGCCGAGCCGCTGAACCACTACGCGGGCATCCCCAATCGCGCCACGGGGATCACGCAGGACGAGGAAGGCGCGCAGGGTGCCATCGTGCAGACGTTCCTGCACTGGGGACTGCACCCGTGGGCGATCTACGTGGTGGTGGGTGTGGCCATCGCGTACGCCATCCACCGCAAAAAGCGCCCCGTGTCCATCCGTTACGCGCTGGAGTCGCTCATCGGCAAGCGGGTCCACGGTTGGCTCGGTGACGTCATCGACATCGCCGCCATCGTCGGCACGCTGTTCGGTGTCGCGACCTCGCTCGGCCTCGGCGTCATCCAGATCGGTGCCGGGCTCGACTTCCTCGACGTGGTGTCCGATCCGGGCAACCTGACCTACGTGGTGCTGATCGGTGCGATCACGGCGCTGGCGATCTTCTCGGTGGTCACCGGTGTCAAGCGCGGCATCAAGTGGCTGTCCAACATCAACATGGGACTGGCCGCCGCGCTGCTGCTCGTCGTCCTGGTACTCGGCCCCACGCTGTTCATCTTCAAGGACCTGGTGCAGTCGATCGGTGACTATCTGCAGAACCTGCTGCAGATGAGCTTCAACACCACGGCCTACGAAGGTGCCGACGGCAACGAGTGGCAGGGCTGGTGGACGACGTTCTACTGGGGTTGGTGGATCTCCTGGGCGCCCTTCGTCGGCGTGTTCATCGCCCGCATCTCGCGCGGTCGTACGGTGCGTGAGTTCGTTGCCGGGGTGCTGCTGGTGCCCACGGCGGTCACGATGCTGTGGTTCACCGTGTTCGGCGGTACCGCGCTGTACCGGGAGCTTTTCGGTGAAGGCGGACTCGTGGGCACCGACGAGACCGGCGCCGCCACCGTCGACACCGAGGCCTCGCTGTTCGGCATGCTCGACGGGCTGCCCGCCGGGACGTTGCTGTCGGTGGGCGCGCTGATCCTCATCGTGCTGTTCTTCGTCACGTCGTCGGACTCCGGCTCGCTGGTCGTGGACATGCTGGCCTCCGGCGGTGACCCGGAACCGCCGAGGTGGAGCCGGGTGTTCTGGGGTCTGCTGGAAGGCGCGGTCGCCGTGGCGCTGCTGCTGGCGGGTGGTTTGAGCGCGCTGCAGACGGTGGCGATCCTCATCGCGTTGCCGTTCAGCATCGTGATGCTCGGCATGTGCGTGGCGATCTGGCGGGACTTCAGGGCCGAACGCAAGGCGATGCTGCGCGCTCAGCGCAAGCTGCAACGCGAACAGCTCACCGAGCACGTCACCAACACCCTGATCGACGACGGCCTCGTCGAGCCGAACGGCAAGGGTGGAAAGGGCGGCGAGAAGGTCCCGGTGTCCTGATTCGTCGTTCCCCTCGGGCTTGCGGCGCCTCCCGGCACGTGCCGGGAGGCGCCGCAGCCGTTCTCAGGCCTCGTCGTCCTGCTTGTGAGCCCCGGAGACGTGGTGGAGGAAGGGGCAGCCGACGAGCTTGCGCAGCTCGACGGCGAGCTGCGGCGGGTTCTCCACGGAACGGGAGAACGCCAGTCGCACGTCGTGGTCGTCGTCGGAGGTCTCCACGCGCAGGCGGATACCGCAGCGGTCGAGCCCCAGCGGCCGTACCCGGCTTTCCCGCAGTTCGGGCGGCAGCAGCCGCGCCAACCTGGCGACGACGTCGACGTGGTCGTGCTCCAGGTGCCGCAGCCACCGGCCCTCGTAGTCGTACAAGGGGTCGGGCATCGCGGCGTCGAAGGTGACCGGTGACAGCGAGTGAGTGCCCTCGCTGTCGGCCACGACCACCGAGACGGGGGTGAGCCGCAGCAGCGACAGGCCGTGCCCCACGTCGAGCAGGTGGGGATCGGGGTCGGCGGAGGCATCGGCGATGGCCACCGCCCGTGCGCGGGCGGAGCGGTCGTCGAGGCCGCGCAGCCAGCCGGTGAGCCACAGTAACCCTCGCACGGGCTGGCGTAGGGCGACCGGAGCTTCGTCGGTGACCTCCAGGGTGACGGCGAGTTCCGCGGTCGCGTCTCCGTGCAGCCCCGAGGCGAGCGGATCGTCGGTGGGCAGCACGACGCTGACGTCGTCTCCCGCGTGCAGGTGCCAGAGCACGGGCGAGGTCGGCTCGGACCGCGCGTCGTGGCCGATGGCGGGAAGCAGGTGCGCGGGGCCGCCGCGCACGGCGATGGTCTTGGCCCGCTCGGCGGGACGGGGAGTCGGGGGCCTGCGGGGCGCTGGTTCGCTCACAGCTCACCTCCTGTTAGGTAAGGCTAACCTTTGGATCTTGGGAGGGGAACGTGGCGTTGGGCACCCGCCTCCGAAATCGTCCGTAATACGGACAGTTTTGTCCGTATTACGTTCGCTACTAGCGTGGGGGACGTGACAAGCGCTGTGGAACTCCCGCCCCCAGGCCCACGTGGAATCCCACCCCTGCTCGCCCGGCTTGTCGACGATTCGGCGCTCTTCCCTCCCAGCGAGTCGACGATGGCCGACGCGCTGGCCGGTTACCTGGAACACAGGTCGGGGGAGCACGCCGGGGTGCAGGGGGTCTTTCTCTGCCCGGCCTCCCGGCTACCCGAGATGATCACAGAGCTGATCAAGATCAGGCCGAAGGAACCGCTGCCCCTGTCCTTGATCATCGACACCGGGCTCGGCGGAGTACCCAAGGCCATCTCCATCGTCGAGTCGCGTGAGGAACTGTTGTCCCTGCGCATGGTCGAGATGCCCGCGCCCTCGGACGTCGACGAGGTGTGGTTGGAGAGGGTCTCGGAGTTCGTCCCCGAGGACGTCCACCGCGTCGTCGAGCCCCGCAGGGGAGTGGGCTGGCTGGACGGTGTCCGCAACGTCATCGAGCACGGGAGCTGGCCGAAGATCCGCTGCGGTGGGGTCTCCAAGGAGAACTTCCCGAGCGTGGACGAGGTGGCCGACTTCCTCGCCGTGGTCAGCAGCGCACCCGGCGCGGCGTTTAAGGCCACCAACAGCCTCCACCGGGCCGTGCGGCACACCGACCCCGAGACGGGCTTCGAGCATCACGGATTCCTCAACCTGTTGGTCGCCGTGGCCCGCAGCCTGTCGGGCGGCAACGTGCGCGAGGCGTTGGAGAGCACCGACGGGGAGGCGCTGGCCGGCGAGGTGTCGGGGCTCGGCGACGAGGCGGCCAAGGCCGTGCGCTCGGTGTTCTCCTGCTACGCCTCGGCGACGTTCGACGAGTCGATCGCGGACCTGAAGGGGCTGGGCCTGCTGTGACGCGCGAGAGCTCGCTGACGCTGGATCGCGGGCTCGCACTGTTGCAGGCCGTGGCGGACGCCGCCGGAGCGTCCGCCACGGTGACCGATCTCGCCAAGGCCGTCGGCATGAGCAGGGCGGCCGTCTACCGCCTGCTGGTGCCGCTCACCGAACGAGGGCTCGTGTGGCGGGAGGGCAGCCGGGTCCGCCTCGGCGCGGGAGTGTTGCGCCTGGCCGAGCAGATGCTGCCGCAACTCCGGGCGTCGGCGCGTCCGATCCTGCGCGCGCTCGCCGACGACGTCGGCGCGACCGCCCACCTGTCGGTGGCCGAGGGCGACCAGGTGCACGTCGTGGCGGTGGCGGAGCCGACACTGACGACGTTCCACGTGGCGTACCGCCTGGGCAGCAGACATCCCGTGTCGCGGGGTGCCGTCGGAAAGGCGCTGAGCCTGCGCCCGAAGGGCCGGGGCTGGGCGGCCGCGGTGGGGGATCCGCAGCCGGGCGTCTACGGGGTCGCCGCCCCGGTGCGGGGCATCGTCGGGATCAGGGCAGCCCTGGGGGTGGTGTCGCTGGTGGCGCTGGACAACGCCACGGTCGGGGCGCAGCTCGTCGAGGCCGCGAGCGCGCTGGCCGACGCGTTGCGTGACTAGTCGGCCGAAGTCCGAACCGACGGGCGGTCAGCCCAGGAGCGCGCTGCCGAAGGCGAGTACCGACAGACCCGCGAAGACGAAGCCCGCGATGCGCTGCAGCAGCCGGGGCCGCAGCTTCGTCCGGATCTTGCGCCCCAGCAGCACGGCGAGCCCGGCGACGGCGACGAGGGCGGCGAAGGAGCCGAGGCCGACGGCCACCGGCTGTGCCGAGCGGGCGACGAGCCCGGCGGTCGCGAGCTGGGAGGCGTCGCCCCACTCCGCGGCGAAGAGCACGCCGAACGAGGTCAGCGCCGCGCGCCGGAACGTCACCGGCGTCGCGCTGCTTCGGGCCGCGTCGTGGGAGCCATCGTCGGCGGGGCGGTAGCCCTCCCGCAGCAACATGGCCGCCCCGACCCCGAACAGCACGCCGACCACCACGGAGACGAGTTGATCGGGCAGGAAGGTCAGGACGCTGCCGAAACCGACGGCGATCAGGGCCTGCACGGCGAACGCGGCCGTCACCCCGACGAGAACGGCTTTTCCGGGGAAGCGAGTGGTGAGGACCAGCGTCGCCACGAACGTCTTGTCGGGAAGCTCCACGGCCATGACCAGCGCGAAAGCGGTCACGAAAGCAATGAGAGCGGCAGACACGGCAGTTCCTCACCTCTTTCTTCTTCAACGATAAAGGGGGAACTGTGGAAATGCCTAGCCGGTCGATTCGGCGAATTGTTTTTTAAGGTGTGCTGAGAAATTTTCGACGGCGTGCCTGACAAATTTTTTCGGCATGCCGTAACCTTGGGAGTGACGGCGGCCACGAAATGGTCGGGACCTTGGTCCCGACCTTTCCGGGACCACGGGACCTGACGAGAAAGCCCAGGAAGAGGGCAGAGTCGATCTCGTGGAAGTTCTCGACCTCGCACGCTGGCAGTTCGGTATCACGACCGTCTACCACTTCCTTATGGTGCCGCTCACCATAGGGCTGTCCATTCTTGTCGCGGGTATGCAGACGGCGTGGGTGCGAACTGGTGACGAGCGTTACTACCGGATGACCAGGTTCTGGGGGAAGCTCCTGCTCGTCAACTTCGCCATGGGCGTGGTGACGGGCATCGTCCAGGAATTCCAGTTCGGCATGAACTGGAGCGAGTACTCGCGGTTCGTCGGCGACGTGTTCGGGGCGCCCCTGGCGATGGAGGGCCTGGTCGCGTTCTTCGTGGAGTCGACGTTCCTGGGCCTGTGGATCTTCGGGTGGGACCGGTTGCCCAAACGGGTGCACCTGGCGTGTGCCTGGGCGTTCTCGCTGGCCACGGTCGCGTCGGCCTACTTCATCCTGGCCGCCAACTCCTGGATGCAGCACCCCGTGGGCGCCGAGTTCGTGGACGGCAGGCCCACGATGACCTCGATCTGGGCGGTGCTGACGAACTCGACCGCGCTCGCCGCCATCCCGCACACGATCGCCGGGGCCTTCGCCGTCGCCGCGGCCTTCCTCGTGGGCATCGCGTGCTGGCACCTGTGGCGCAAGCGGCACACCGACGACCCCGACCGTCCCGTCTGGCGTTCGTCGGTGAAGCTCGGTGCCTGGACCGGCGCGGTGGCGTTCGCGGCGCTCGCGATCACGGGCGACGTCCAGGGCAAGTTGATGTTCGAACAGCAGCCGATGAAGATGGCCGCCGCCGAGGCCCTGTGCCACACCGAGCAGCCGGCCAGCTTCTCGGTCATCGCCGTCGGTGACGTGTCCGACGCCGACTGCGAGAGCGTGAAGACTTTCAACGTGCCGGCCCTGCTGTCGTTCCTGGCCCACGGTGACTTCACCACCGAGGTGAAGGGCATCGAGCAGTTGGTCGACGAGTACGAGGAGCGCTACGGCACGCACTACCCGGACGACCCGGCGCTGGGGGAGCTCGCGGGTAAGCCCGTCGACTACGTGCCGAGTCTGCCGGTGACGTACTGGGGCTTCCGCATCATGATCGGTTTCGGTGCGTTGAGTGCCGCGATCGGCATGGCGGCGCTGTGGCTGACGCGGGGCGGTCGCATCCCGGAGTCGCGGTGGTTCCCACGGGCGGCGTTGGCCGGGATCGTGTTGCCGTTCATCGCCAACAGCGCGGGCTGGATCTTCACGGAGATGGGCAGGCAGCCGTTCGTCGTGGTGCCCAACCCGACGGGCGTGGACGGCGTGTGGATGTACACCGCCATGGCCGTGTCGGACCTGACCGTCGGTGAGGTGTGGACCTCCCTGATCGCGCTCACCTCGATCTACGCGGTGCTCGCCGTCGTGGAGGTGTTCCTGATCGTGCGCTACGTGCGGGGCGGCGTCGAGGCGGCCCTGCCTCCGGGCGACGGACGCGGTCCGGACGACAAGCGGGGTTCGGACGATGCGTTGGCCTTCGCGTACTGAGGTGGGGAGAGCGGTGACGCGTCTTCAAGATCAAGTTTTCCACGGGCATCTACCTGCGGTTTGTGGACAACTTCGGGAGTTGTCCACAGGGTGTGGATCTTTTGTTTCACGTGAAATATCGATCTTCGGGGAAGGGGTTCGCTGATGGACCTGCCCACCCTGTGGTTCTGCATCATCGCCCTGTTCTGGCTCGGCTACCTCTTCCTCGAAGGGTTCGACTTCGGCGTCGGGATGCTGCTGCCCGTCCTGGGGCGGGACGACACCGAGCGCCGCGTCATGATCAACACGATCGGGCCGGTCTGGGACGGCAACGAGGTGTGGCTCATCGTCGCCGCCGGAGCCACCTTCGCCGCGTTCCCCGCCTGGTACGCGGGGCTGTTCTCCGCCGCCTACCTCCCGCTGCTCGTGCTGTTGCTCGCCCTCATCGGGCGCGGAGTGGCGTTCGAGTACCGCGGCAAGGTCGACTCTCCCCGCTGGCGGGCCAACTGGGACCGCGTCATCGTGCTCGGTTCGTGGGTCCCGCCGCTGGCCGTGGGCCTCATCCTGGCCACGACGGTGTTCGGGCTGCCGCTCGACGCCGACGGCAACCGCGTCGGGTCGGTGCTGGAGGCCGTGCGTTGGGAGACCGTGCTGGGCGGGGTGGCCGTCGCGGCGTTCTCGCTCGTGCACGGCGCGGCGTTCCTCGCGTTGAAGACCGAGGGCGAGCTGCGACACCGCGCTCGCGCGTTCGCCGTGCGGTTCGTGCCCGTCGCATTGCTGCCGATGTTCGCGCTCCTGCTGCTCGTGCAGTGGGACGAGGGCATCACGTGGACGCTGGTGCCGTTGCTGCTCGTTCCGCTCGCGGGCGTGGTCGCGTTGTGGCGACTGCTGCTCGGCCGGGAGGGACAGGCGTTCGCCGCGCTGGGGGTCGTGATCGCCGCCGCGGCCGTGACCCTGTTCGGAGCGCTCTATCCCGACGTGCTGCCGTCCACGTTGGACGCGGCGAACTCGCTCACCGTGGACAACGCCGCCTCCAGCCCGTACACGTTGACGGTCATGAGCTGGGTCGGGCTCTTCGGGGCGCCCGCCGTGTTGGTCTACCAGGGCTGGACGTACTGGGTCTTCCGTAAACGCATCGGCACCCACCACATCCCGAAGGTCCACACACCCCGATGAACTCGCCCACCCACACCCCCCTTTCCGCCGAGGTGTCCTCCGACCGAAAGACCCGAAGGGACACCACGTGGGTGGGTCGGGGCCCGCTCGGCGCGCTGCCCTCCCTGTCCGTGGCGGCGCGCCGAGCGTTGGCCTTCTCGGCCGTGCTCTCCCTGTTCAACGCGGGGGCGTTGGTGGCTCAGGCGTTCCTGCTCGCCTCCGTGCTCGCCGATCTCGTCGCCGGAGACGTCACCGGGCACGCGCCGACCGTGGCCGCGCTCGCCGGGGCGGTCGTGGCGCGTGGCGTGCTCGGCTGGGCGTTGCGCGTGGTGGCCGCCCGTGCGGCGGCGGGGGCCAAGGAGGAGCTGCGGGCCAAGGTCGTCGACCACGCGTTGCGACTGGGGCCCGAGTGGATCGACGAGCGAGGAGCGGGCAAGCTCACCGCGCTCACCACGAAGGGGCTCGACGCGCTCGACGCGTACTTCACCGAGTACCTTCCCGCGCTGGTCACGGCCGCCGTGGTGCCGTTCGCGGCGGGGCTCGCCGTGCTGGTGGCCGACTGGCCCTCGGCCGTGCTGATCGTCGTGACCCTGCCGCTGCTGCCGGTGTTCGCCGTGCTCATCGGCAAGCAGACCGCCGACCGGGTCGAGCGGGCCACCGACGCCGTGCACCGCCTGTCGGGCCACCTGCTGGAACTCGTCCGCGCGTTGCCCGTGCTCACCGCCTTCCGGCGGGCCGAGGCACAGGCCGAGGCGGTGCGCAGGGTGAGCGATCACCACCGCACGACCACGCTCGCGACCCTGCGGCTGGCGTTCGCGTCGGCGTTCGCGCTCGAACTCGCGGCCACGTTGTCGGTGGCCCTGGTGGCCGTGGTGATCGGGGTGAGGCTGGTGTCGGGGGACCTCTCGCTGGCCGTGGGGCTCGGCGTGTTGATCCTCGCCCCGGAGTGCTACCAGCCGCTGCGCACGGTGGGCTCCGCCTTCCACGCGAGCCAGGACGGGGTGGAGGCCGTCCGGCGGGTCGCCGACGTGCTGGCCGAGCCCGCGCCGCGGCGGGGGACCCGGAAGCCGAGGCGCGGGCCGCTGCGGGTTCACGAGCTGCGGGTTCGCCGCCGAGGCGGATTCGCGCCGGACGGCGAGACGTTCACCGTGCGTCCGGGCGAGCGGGTACGTCTTGCCGGTCGCAGCGGAACCGGCAAGAGCACCACGCTCTCCGTGCTGCTCGGCTTCGTCGCCCCCACCTCGGGGACGGTGACGGTGGGGGGCGTGCCGTTGGAGGAGCTCGATCCGTCGCTGTGGCGAGAGGCCGTCGCGTGGGTTCCGCAGTCGCCGGCGTTCGCGGGTGGCACGGTGCGCGACGAGTTGCTGGTGACCGGCGCCTCCGACTCCGAGGTGGCCGCGATGCTGGAGTGGTTGGACCTGGCGGGGCTCGCCGAGCGACCCGTGCACCGACTGTCGGTCGGGCAACGCCAGCGGGTCGCCGTGGCCCGCGCGTTGCTGAAGGTGCGGCGCGGGGCGTGGTTGTTGCTGCTCGACGAGCCGACCGCGCACCTCGATCCCGTGAACGCCGAGCGGGTGTGGCGGGCGGTGCGGCAGGCCCAGGACGCGGGGGCGGCGGTGGTGGTCGCCGCGCACACTCGCGGCGAAGTGGCCACGCCGAACGAGGGCGAGGTCTCGGGGACCGTTCCCGAGGACGAGTCCCACTCCTCGCGTCACACGGTTTCCCGGCCCGTTCCGCTGCGGGAACTGGGCGACCGCAGGCTCGCACGCGGCGTCGTGCTCGGGGCCGCGGCGCTGCTGGCGGGCGTGGCGCTCACGGCGACGTCCGGGTGGCTCATCGCCAAGGCGTCCCAGCAGCCGCCGATCCTCACGCTGACCGTGGCCGTCGTGGGCGTGCGGACGTTCGGGCTCGCACGGGCGGGGCTGCGTTATGTCGAGCGGCTCGTCACCCACGACGGCGCGTTCCGGGTGGCCGCGCGGTTGCGGGAGCGGCTGTGGCGGTCGTTGGTGCGGTTGGGGCCCGCACGGGTGCGCGCGCGGCACGGCGAGGGCCTGAGCAAGCTCGTCGACGACGTCGACACGATCCGTGACCTGCTGCCGAGGGCGGTCACGCCGCCGTGCGTGGCCGCGGTGGTCGTCACGGGCGCGATCGCGGTGCAGGCGGCCGTGCTTCCCGAGGCGGGATGGGGGCTCGCCGGAGCCGTGGTAGCGGCGGCCGTGGTGGCGCCGACGTTGGCCGTGCTGCTCGACCGGCGCGCGACTGCGACCTTGGCCGACGGCCGCCGGGACGTCGCCGCCCGCGTGCTGGCGTTGTTCGACGGCGCCGCCGAGCTGATCGCCTACGGCACGCACGTCGAGCGCAGGGCTCGGCTGGCGGAGCGGGACGCCCGCCTGGCCGCGCTCGCTCGCGGGCAGGCGTGGGGCGAGGGAGCCGCCGAGGCCGTGGTGACGGTGGCGACCGGACTCGCGGCCGTGGCGGGGACGATGTCGGCCGCCGACGCCATCGGTGCGGGAACGCTCGACCCGGTGCTCGCCCCCGTGCTCGCCCTCGTGCCGCTCGCGCTGGCCGAGGCGCTGTTGCTGTTGCCACCCGCCGCGCAGCACTGGGACACGCTGCGGAGGGCCCGGAGGCGGCTTTCGGCCACGTTGGACGACGTGGACCACCCGTCCCCGCCGTCGCTCGGCACGGTGGAGTTCGGAGCCGACGGTGGCCTGCGGTTGCGGGCCGTGGACGTGCGGTGGCCGGGTGGTCCACGGCCGGTGCTGTGCGAGGTCGACCTCGACGTGCCCCACGGCGCGTACGTGGCCGTGGTCGGTCCCTCGGGATCGGGCAAGTCGTCGCTGCTGGCGACCGTGCTCGGATTCCTCCGGCCGGAGCGGGGCCACGTCGTGGTGCCGGAGCGGGTGGCCTGGGCGCCGCAGGAGCCGCAACTCGTGTCGACCACGGTCGCGGAGAACCTGCGCCTCGCCGACCCGCACGCGTCCGACGAGCGGTTGCGATGGGCGTTGACCACCGCCTGCCTCGACGAGCTCGACCTCGACGTCGTGCTGGGCGACGCCGGGCGCGGATTGTCCGGGGGCCAGGCACACCGGGTGGCCCTGGCCAGGGCGCTGCTCGCCGCGTCGAACGCCGACCTCGTCCTGCTCGACGAACCCACCGCCCACCTCGACCGGGCCACGGCCGAGGCGGTGCTGGCGAACCTGCGTGCGGCGTTGGCCGGTCGCACGGTGCTCCACGTGACTCACCGGCCGGAGGAGGCGGCCGACGCCGATCTGGTGGTGGAGGTCGTCGACGGCCGGGTGCGTCTCCGTAGCGGTGCCGGCGACGTGATGAGGGCAGGTGAGCGGACATAAACTGGATGCTGCTCATGGAACCCACCCTGGCTGCGCGTGCACTGGCCGCGGCGACCGAGATCACGGCTTCGGCGTTGTCCGACGTCGATCCCGGCACCGTGTTGGGCACGGTGGTGCGCCACGCGGTCGAGCTCGCCGATGCCGACCTGGGGCTTGTGATGGTGCGGGCCGAGGACGGCAGCGTCACCGTGGAGGCCGCGCACGGCTCCGAGCGCGGCGACGTGCTCGGGTTGGTCCTGCCCGCCGAGTCGGCGGCGGGGCGCGTGGCGGCGGGGGGCGAGACCGTCGTCACCGACGACGTGACGAGTGATCCCCGCACGTCGCGTTTCGTGCCCGAGGTCCTTCAGTCGTTCGGCCCGTTCGCCGCCGCGTCGTTCGGCCAGGGCGGGCGGTTGCTCGGTTCGCTCACCGTGTACCGCGACAAGGGTGCGGAGCCGTTCTCGCCCGAGACGGTGGAGGTGCTCACGGCGTTCGCGGGGCAGGCCGGCGTGGTGCTCGCGCTCGCGGAGGGAGCCAACGCCCGGCATCGGATCACCCTGTACGAGGAACGCGAACGCATAGCCCGCGAGTTGCACGACGTCATCGTGCAACGCCTGTACGCGGCGGGGATGCAGCTCGACCGGGTCCGTCGTCGCATGCGGTGGCGATTCGCCCAGGCGGACGGCGCGCGTCTCGGTGAGGCCATCGACCAGCTCGACGCCACGATCGAGGAGATCCGCGGCACCGTGCGGGAACTGCGCACCACCGAGGTGGAGCCGCGGGAGCCCGCCGCCACCCGCACCGACCTCGCCGAGTCGGCACGGGGCGAGGTCCGCATCGCGGGCGAGCTGCTGGGGTATCCGCCCACGTTGGAGCTTTCGGGCGAGCTGGCCGACATCCCGGTGGAACGCGCCGACCACATCCGGGCCGCTCTCCGCGAAGCGTTGTCCAATGTGGTCAGACATTCGGGGGCCAGCGAGGTTCGCGTGACGCTGCACCGTGACAGCGAAGGGGTACGGTTGCGGGTGCGTGACAACGGCTGTGGAGTACCCCGTGACGTCGCCAAACGCGGGTTGCGTCACCTTGCCGAGCGGGCGGAGGGCGCCGGTGGGAAGTTCACCGTCAACTCCTCGCCCAGCATGGGCACCCTGGTGGCCTTCGATCTGCCTTTGGATTCCGATTAGGACTCTTCTGTTACCGTGTCCGGTGGTTGCCGTACCTGGCCACCCACGCCGCGGCCTGGGTGCGTCGCTGCATGCCCAGCTTGGCCAGCAGTGACGTGACGTAGTTCTTCACGGTCTTCTCGGCGAGGAAGAGCCGCTCGGCTATCTCCCGGTTGGACAGTCCTTCTCCGATGAGCTCCAACACGCTGCGTTCGCGTTCGCTGAGCTTGGACAGCGGATCCTGCTCGGCGGGGTTGCGCATCTTGTCGAGCAGGCGAGCGGTGGTGACCGGGTCGAGCAGTGATCGTCCCGCCGCGACCTCCCGCACGGCGTTGACCACGTCCTGGCCGCGCACCTGTTTGAGCAGGTATCCGGACGCACCCGCCATGATGGCGCCGAGCATGGCTTCCTCGTCGTCGAACGCGGTGAGCACCAGGCAGCGTGGGGCGGCGGGTCGGGACCGCAGCGCGCGACACAACTCGATGCCGTCGGTTTCGTTCTCCCCGAGTCGCACGTCCACCACGGCGACGTCGGGCTCGACGTGCATGGCGACGGCTAACGCCTCGTCGGCACTGCCCGCCTCGGCGACCACCTCGATGTCGGGCTCGTCGCTCAGCAGCTCCTTCAACCCGCGACGTACGACCTCGTGGTCGTCGACGAGGAGCACCTCGATCGCCATGACGTCGAGGGTAGTCGCCTCAGGGGGCCGGCCGCGTTGCCGTGACGTCGTCTCCGGTGAGAAGCTCACCTCCACCGTGCGGGAGGAGCCGGAATAACCCCGCGAGCAGTGGGCATTGAGGTGACCGTGGGCACACACGGCGATGTCGAGGAACGGAACCGGGGACGGATCGAGCGCGGCGCCAAGCGGGTGCGGGCCGTGTTCGCCGGCGAGGTCGTGGCGGACACGATCCGGCCCCTGCTGGTGTGGGAGGTGCCGTACTACCCGACCTACTACCTGCCTCGCGAGGACGTGAGAACGGAGCTGTTCGTGCCGACGGGCCGAACGCGGGAGTCGAGACAGCGAGGCGTGGGCATCGTGTCCCACCTGCGGATGGGCGATCGAGAGGCCGCCGACGCCGTCACCGAGTACTCGGACTCGGACGCTCTTCGCGGCCACGTGCGCCTGGACTGGAGCGCCATGGACGCGTGGTTCGAGGAGGACGAGGAGGTCTACACGCACCCGAGGGACCCGTACGTGCGGGTGGACGTGCTGAGCAGCTCCCGGCACGTGGAGGTGGTGGTCGACGGCGTGACGGTGGCCGACACGCGCGCGCCCAAGCTGCTGTTCGAGACCAACCTCCCGGTGCGGTACTACCTGCCGAAGGTCGACGTGCGCCTCGACCTGCTCGAACCCAGCGACACGGTGACCCACTGCCCGTACAAGGGGCGGGCCGAGTACTGGTCGGTGCGGGTGAACGGGGAACTGGTCGAGGACCTGGCGTGGAGCTACCGCACCCCGCTGCGGGAGAGCGGACCCATCGCGGGGCATCTCGCCTTCCCGCAGGAGCGCGTGGAGGTCTACGTCGACGGGGTTCGCGATCGGGGATGACGCTCAAGGGAAACACACCACCGAGGTGCTGCCGTCCTCGATGTTCGGCGTCGCCGTCGCCACGGTCGGTCGTGTCGGCCAGCGCGTCGAACAGCGAGGCGAACCCCGCCCGTCACGCACCCGGATGCAGGTCGTAACCCGCAGGGATTACTCAAAGCGCTGGTCAGAGGCACCCTTGGTTTACTCGGCTTGGACCGAAAGGGGTGGCATGACCGAGTGGCGTCAGCAGGCCGCCAGCGCGGTCGAGGCCGAGTTGGAACACGCGCGGCAGGCCGAGGAATGGAGTGTGCTGGGCCCGCTGCGGCGGACCGAGGACGGTGACTGCGTCGTCGATCTTCGGGGACGCCGGGTCCACCCGCTTGACGATGTCAGGATCTCGGGCTCCGAGGGGCCGAGGAAGGGTACGGCGGTGCCGGTGACCGCCGAGTTCTCGCGCGGCGTGCTGTGGCTGCACGACGTCGGGCCGGTGCCGTCCGAATGCGACCTGGTCTGGGCCCGCGAGGTGTCGCACGGCCACCAACTCGCCCGGCTCGCGCGCGCTCTGCGGGACCTGGGTGACGCGCCGCTGGCCGAGCGGCTCGCCGAAGGCCGGCTCGACCCGGCGGGTGAGGATGCCTACTCCACGTGTTTCGTCCCCGGCCTGCACTTCGTGTGGGGGCCGCCGGGCAGCGGGAAGTCACAGGTCGCCACGCGAGCGGCGGCCGAGTTGGCTCGGCGCGGCAAGCGGGTTCTGCTCGTCACCGAGGAAGCCGTGGCGGCCCGAGCGTCGTTGCACGTCGTGGACGACGACGGCGAGCGAATCGCGCTCCAGCGGGACCTCGCCGATCTGTCCGAAGTGGAAGAAGAACTCGCCCGGCTCGACGCCGAACTGCGGGACTACGACCACGAGGCCTTCCTCGTGGCCGAGCAACGGATAGAGAACGCCCAGCGGGCCGCGGCATTGGAGAACGAGTTCTCCGCCCTGTGCGAGCGACACTGGAAGCTGGCGCGGGAGGCGGCCGAGGCGGGGGAGACGTTGCGGTTGGCGCAACGCTCCCACGACAGAGTGGCGGGCGAGCACGCACGTCGGGCCGAGGCCAGGGTGCTCACCACTCGGCTGGCGAAGGTGGAGGAACGGCTCGACGAGCTGCGCGAGCGGGTGCGTACTCGGGGGTTGTTCCACCGCGGTCGCAAGCGTGATCGCCGGGAGTTGCGGGAGGCGGAGGAGGAACGTCGCCGCCTGGTGGCGCGCATCGAGGAGTGCCGACAGCGGGTGAACACGGTGTCGGACGACGTGCGCAAACTCGCGGCGGAGCTGGAAGGAGCACGGGCACGGGCTCGTGAGGCGGCACGGGCGGAGTCGGACGTACGCACGCAGCTCGAACTGGTGCGGGACGAGCTCATGCGGCTGAGCGCGGCCGGCCTGGGCGATCGGGACGACCACCGCTACTACGCCGACTGCCTGAACCGGGAACTGCCGCGGCTGCACGCCGAACGCCGGGCGTTGCGGGAACGGGCCAAGCACCGGGCCGCGCTTCGCGGCAGGTTCCAGGAGCGCCTGTGGTGGATCGGCGAACGCGGCTACGAGCTCCGCATGGCGGACGAGAGCCGTCGGTGGGACTCGGCGCCCGTCGTCGTCACGACGATGTCCGGACTCACCCACGTCGGCGGGACCTTCGACGTGGTGTTGGTCGACGACGCGGGCTCGGCTCGGCTGTGCGACGTGCTGGTGGCCGTCGCGCAGGCCCGTGAGACCGCCGTCGTGTTCGGCGACCTGGTGCAGCCGTGGCCGAAGGTGGCGCCCTCGGAACTGGAGGAGCTGCCCGAGGTCCGGAAGTGGACGTTGTCCACGCCGTTCAGCCACTGCGGCATCCTGACCTCGTCCGACGCGCATGCTCACCCCGGTTGTGCCGTGCTGCCCCGGCAGTACCGGGTCGGGCCCGCGGTCCGGACGATCGCCGACGACATCGGCTACACGGCGCTGGTCGCGGCCGAGGATCTCCACACGGAGGTGGTCCTGCTCGACACGGCCGGCGAACCGGTGGAGCGCGCGGCGTTGGTACGGCTGCTCTCGTCCGACGGCGGCGCCATCCTCGTTCCTTCGGACGAGGAGGTCGAGCAGTGGCGCGAGGTGCTGCGCGACACCCTCACCGTGGACGTGGGCACCGCCACCACGGTCACCGGCCACGAGTTCGGCACCGTGGTCCTCGACCTCACCACCGACGGTTGGTACGACAGGGTGCGGTCGTTCATCTCCGGCATCGCCCGCGCTCGCGACAGGCTGTACCTGCTGGCGGACCTCGACGCCGTGCGGAGCGCCCCGGCGGGTACTCCGCTCGGTGCGGTGAACTCCCTGCACCTGCGGGGCGGGCTGGTGGTACGTCGGCTGGGCGATGTGCTGATTCCGCGGCAGCGGGAGGAGTCCACCTCCGCACGGACCGCGACCGTGATCAACCACGTGGCGCCGGATGGCACGATAGCTGGGTGACCCACGGATCGGACCTGCGCGCGTTCCTGTTGTCGTTGGACGTGGAGACGCTGGTCGACTTCCTGTGCGAGCGGGCCGATCGGGACGAGGAGCTGCGGCGGCGACTCCTGGCACTCGGCGGGGACGGCGAGTCCTCGCCGGAGCCACCCGACGAGTCCGCGCAGGACGACACCGTGCAGTTCGACTCGGTGCTGGACACGGTCCAGCGGTTGCTCGACGCCGGTACGTCGGCCGATGTCACGCCACTGGCCAGGAGAACGGCCGATCGTCTCGTGATGGCGGTGCGGGAGAGCGACGAGCCCCCGGCGGGATTGGTCGATCAGCTCGAACGCGCCGTGTCGTTGTACGCGCGGGCGTGCGTGGCCCATCCGCCACCATGGCATGAGCTCGCCGAGTGGTTGGCCGACCTCGCGTTCGACGGTCCCGACGGCGTCGAGGTGTGTTTGACGGATTTCGCCGAAGCACTCGGTGCCGAAGGAGTGGAGTGGATTCGGTCGGTGGTCGACGCGGTGCTCGCCGAGGGCGACGACGGTCGTCGAGGGCACGTGGCACGCGCGTTGCGGCTACAGATCGCCGAGATCACCTCGGACGTCGACACCGTGGTGAGTCTGTTGTCCGAGGAACTGCCCCGGCTCGACGTCAGTTTGCGCATCGTGCGGGTGCTGCGAGCGGCGGGACGGCACTCCGAGGCCATCGCCCACGCCGCGAGGGCACTGGGTGACGCGACGGGCCGTAACGCCGCTCCGGCCCCGGTGGTGGAGGCGTTGGAGCGGGTGCGCACGCGGCAGTCGCCCGTCGATATCTCCGAGATCGAGTCCTTGCTGAACGAGGACCGCTGCGACGAGGCGTGGAAGGCCGTGTCGGGTTACGAGCCTTCCGACGTCATCCCGCTGTACCGCGACTGTGTCGAGCGGCTCATCGACTCCCGCAACCCGCGGCAGTACGAGCGCGCAGCCGTGCAGCTACGGCGGCTGCGGGTGCTGTATCGGCGCGCGGGTGCTCCTCGGGAGTTTGCCACCTACCTCGTCGAACTGCTCTCCCGCCACCGGCGTAAGACGCGGCTGTTCGACGAGCTGCGCAGGGCCCGTGTCGCCCTGCCGAAGGCTCTCGCCGGTTGAGTCACGGGGCCGGCGTGTTCGAGCCGCGGGCCCGGCGCGCTCCGCGCCTTTCGCCGTAGTCCAGGGCCACGCCGCCGAAGGCCATCGCCGTCAGCACCGTGATGCCCAGTGCCGCTCCCACCCAGGTCAGAATGTCCGCAAGCATCGTTGTCGCCTTTCGAAACGTCTGTGTGTCGTTCTTCCTCCAGGGTCACGGGCGAGTGATCTAGGGGGTATCGGCCAAGTGGTTAGAGCTCTCGGGGCGGCTCGGCCGATCGGCCGAAGGCCTTACGGATGCGCGGCGCCGAACGTGCTCGCCAACGACTTCGCCACGGCCCGAGCGGTTCTGGCCAGCGCCAGGTTCTCGGACGTACTGCGTTCCGCCTGTGCCCGTGCCAACGCCGCGGCGGCGCTCCTCCCACTGGCGAAGGCGACGCATCGCAGTCCGACGTCCACGCAGGCCCGCAAGGGACGGGGCGCCCGCATACGGTGCCAGTCGTCGAGGGTGAGTTGCAGCAGCTTGGCCGCCTCGGGCACGCGGCCAAGCGTGAGCAGCGCGTCCGCCAGCGCGGTTCCCGCCGACGCGGTGATCCAGGTGGCCTCGGCGGTCTTGGCCTTGGCCCGTGCCCGCGCCAGCAGGTGCGCGCCTTTGCCGAGGTCGGTGAGGCGCGTCGCGAGGCCCTCGGCGTAGGCGGCGAGGGCGACGCGTCGCGCGGAACCGGATTCGTGGGCGAACCGGGTCGCGAGTTCGGCGTTGCGGAGGGCTTCGGGGTGGTGCCCGCCGCGAGCCGCCACGAGCGACAGGAAGGCGTGCGCGTCGGCTTTGTGCTGGTCGGGGAGGTCGGGCAGCGCGAGCAGCTCGTGGCACACCGTGGCCGCGCGGTCGTCGTCGCCGAGGTCGTAGTAGGCACACACGAGGGTGTGCACGGCCGCCCAGTGTTGTCGCGGTGTGGAGGCCAGCTCCGCGGCGCGGGCCGCGAGCCGCAGGCCTTCCTCGGGAAGGCCGCACCGCAGCGCGGCGTCCGCTCCCGACGCCGCGGCCGGGGCGTGGCGGGACAGGCGGGGGTCGACGGCGCGCGCCACGGCGAGTTGCCACGGCAACAACTTGGGTACCGGACGATAGACGGTGAGGGCACCGACCAGCCCGGTCAGCTCCGCCGCCAGAGCCGGTTCCTCCCGGACGGCCCAGCGCAGCGCGGCGCACACGTCGTCCTCCATCCGGCGCAGTCGCTCGAAGCTCGCGAGGTCGTCGGTGGGGAGGTGGGCCACGGCGTCGGTGATCGCGTCGACGCACCACAGCGCGTGCCGCTGCCTGGCCTTGTGCTCGGCCTCCGTGCCCGTGAACCACTGTGTGGCGTGCCTGCGCACGAGGTCGGGCAGCCGGTGGCGCGCATCCTCGGTGGTGCCGAGCAACCCCGCGCGGGTGAGCTGGGCGAGGGTGTCGTCCACGGTGCCGTCGGCGTCCACCACCCTCCTCACCGCGTCGGTGGGGGCGTCCGCGCCGAACACGGTGAGTGCGCCGAGCAGTTCGCGCTGAGCCGGAGTGAGCCGAGAGCACGACCATTCGACGAGGTCGGTCGGCCAGGTGGCCGGCATCGTCCAGTCGTCGGCGACCACGTGCCCGGCGAGAACCTCCAGGGCCAGCGGGAGGCAGGCCGTGTGACGCAGTGCGGTCCGCGCCGCCTCGGCCTCCCGCTCGTCGCGGGGATAGTCGGTCTTCACGCGGCGGGCTCGATCGCGGAACAAGTTCCCGGCCCGCGAGAGCAGGGGATCGCGCACCCCGTCCCGCGCCAGCGGTCCCAGCGGCAGCACCTGCTCGCCCGCCAGGCCGAGTCGTACTCGGCTCGTGACCACGACGGTGACGTCCCGGCACCGGGACCGTAGCTTGCGGACGAGCGCGCGCACGGACGTCAGCAGGTGTTCGCAACCGTCGAGCACCAGCACGTGACGGCGTCCGCACAGGTACTCGGCGAGCACCGTGGGAAGGTCGTCGGTGGTGTCGTCGAGTCCGCGCGCGTGCACCCCCAACGCCGCGGCCACCGTCCCGTGCAGTTCGCGAGAATCGCATGTGGACAGGCGTACGAATGTGGCTGGAACCTCCGTCGTGGACAGTGCTTCCAGCGCCAGGCGAGTCTTACCGGAACCCGCGGGTCCCGTCACGGTGACGAACCGGTCCCGATGCATCATTGTGGACAGTCGAGCCAGTTCGTGGGTGCGACCGAGGAACGTCGTGTCGACCCGACTCGTCGCGGCGGTGTTCGGCGAGGGAGGTTCCCGGCCCGTGACGGAGCGATAGGTCTCGCGCAGCTCGGTGCTCGGACCCTCCCCGAGCTCGTCCTCCAACCGCTCGACGAGCTGGTCGTAACAGGTGACGGCGTCGTCGGTCATGCCGAGCCGGTGCAACGCCCACATCGCGTGACCGCAGGCGCGTTCCCGCAGCGGTTCCGCCGACAGCAACGCGAGCAGCCGCCCCGCCGCGTCCTCGACGGAACCCACTTCGAGCTCGTACACGGCGAGATCCTCGATGGCGCGGGCCCGCAGCTGCCGCAGCCGCACGCTCTCGGGGTGGTCCACACCGTCGCGACACAGGTCGGGCAGCGGATCCCCGCGCCACAGCGAGAGTGCGTGTTCGAGCGTGGAGATCGCCCCGTGTGGTGTGCACCAGCGGGCCGCCTCGATCATCCGCTCGAAACACACCGCGTCGATGAGTTCGGGCTCGATGGTCAGCACGCACCCGCCGGCCGTCCACGTGAGATCGGCTTCGGGGGTCAGCAGCGTGCGCAGCTTGGTGATTCGAGTCTCAAGGGCGTCGAGCGGGTTGGTCGGCCGCTCGTGCGGGGCCCATACGAGGTCGACGAGGGTGTCGGTGGACACGCCGCGGTTGGCGTCGGCGACGAGAGCCGACGCCACCACGCGCATGGCCTTGTCGGTGACGGGTTGCTCGGCCCCACGCCGACTGATGCGGAGTGGACCGAGAACGCTGACAAGCGGGGCGGTCGAGCTTTTGCTCACACCGGTCATGGTCGAGCCATACGCGAAGGTCAACCACTCGGAAAGCCACCGGACCGGGTGATTCCTACAGCTTGCGCAGTCGTACCCGGTTGATTGAGTGGTCGGCGTCCTTTCGCAACACCAGCGTCGCCCGTGGCCGGGTGGGACGGATGTTCTCGATGAGATTCGGCTCGTTGATCGTCTTCCACAAGTGTCGGGCCTCGGCCCTGGCCTCGTCGTCGGGGAGGTTGGCGAAGTGGTGGAAGTGCGAGGCGGGGTCGGAGAACGCGGTGTGCCTCAGTTTGAGGAACCGCTCGATGTACCACTGCTCGATGTCGGCGGTGTGGGCGTCCACGTAGATGGAGAAGTCGAACAGGTCCGAGACCGTGAGCCTGGGGCCGGGCTGCAGGACGTTGAGTCCTTCGAGGATCAGAATGTCCGGCCTGCGCACCACCTGCTCCTCGCCGGGGAGGATGTCGTAGGCCAGGTGGGAGTAGACCGGGGCCCTGACCTCCTCGGCGCCCGACTTCACCTCGGTGACGAACCGCAGCAACGCCCGACGGTCGTAGCTTTCGGGGAAGCCCTTGCGGTGCATCAGGCCTCGGCGCACGAGTTCGGCGCGTGGGTAGAGGAAGCCGTCTGTGGTCACGAGATCGACCCTTGGGTGGTCGGGCCACCGGGCCAACAGGGTCCGCAGGATACGAGCGGTGGTGGACTTGCCGACCGCAACGCTGCCCGCGATGCCGATGATGAACGGGACCTTGGTGCCGTGGGCGTCCTCGCCGAGGAAGGTGGTGGTCGCCTCGTACAGGCGCTGACGGGCCGCCACCTGCAGGTTGATCAGGCGAGACAGCGGCAGGTACACCTCGGCGACCTCGTTGAGGTCGATCTGTTCACCCAGGCCTCTCAGCCGATCCAGCTCCTCGGCCGTCAATGGCAACGGGGTCGAGCGGCGCAGCTCGCGCCACTGATCGCGTTGTAGTTCGACGTAGGGGCTGCGCTCTCGGACCCGTGGTGCCATTCGGTCACTCCTCGCCCGTCGATGGGCCTGGCGCGTACATCTGCTTTAACTGCGCTTAACGCGCATTCAACGTTAGGTCTTTCGAGGCCGTGGCGGGCTGTGACGTTCTACACCCGCGATCGTCACTACGGCCGCGCGTGTTCCGTTACCGTGTTCTGTCACCCGGTCTCGTGAACAAGAGGTGTCATCAGTGAACACACCCGATCCGCGTGCTTCCGATCCGATGAAGGTCGCTCAGGACCTCACCGATTGGGCGAAGGATCTGGAGCGCAAGGCAGCTCAGTACACCGAGTTGCAAGGACGCCTCGGCTCGGTGTCGGTGTCCGCGCAGTCGCCCGACGGAGTGGCGCGAGTCACTGTCGACTCCAACGGTGTCCCCACAGAGTTGACGATCACCGAGCGGGGGCGGGGCCTCGACCCCTCGCAGCTCTCCCGGACGCTGATGCAGACGTTGCGGCAGGCGCAGGCCAAACTCCGGGAAGAGGTGACCCAACTCACCTTGGCGACCGTGGGGGACGACGCCGCGGGGCGGGACATCGTGCAGAACTACCGCGAGCGGTTCACCGAGCCCGTCCAGGAGGAACCTCCCACCCCGCAGCCCCGCACCATGAACCTCGGCGTGCCGGCCGAGGAACCGCCCGCGCCTCCGCGCGCGGAACCGCCCCGCCCTCAGCGGCGTCCCAGGTCCGACGACGACGGTGATGACTACTTCGGCGGTCCGATACTGCGGCGCTGAGGCGGAGGCGGAAGACAGCTTCGACGGAGGAGGACGAACGTGGGTGCGCCCGGATACCAGGTCGACCCCGAACAGCTACGAGAGCATGCGGCGAGCATCGGGACGATCAAGTCGCAGGTGGCCGAGGCGGGCCAGGCCGGACACTACGTGGCCGGGCTCGACGACGCCTACGGCGCCATTCCGCGGATGATGTTCCTGCCCAACGCTCTGAAGGACGCTCAGGAGCGGGTGGCGAGCCTCATCGATTCGATCAGCGACCACCTCGAAGGCCTTGCGGACAAGCTGAAGGCCGCCGCCGAGAAGTACGAGGCGGGCGAAAAGGAGGGCCGGGACCGGCTCCAGCGCCCGAAGGACGACATCGACCGTACCGACATCGTCACGGTCTGAGAGACGGCAGGTAAATGGGAATCCTCGACGAGCAGCCGAGCAAGGAGCTGGCCGACAGCGGGTTGATCGACGACGGGATCACCGCTCGCGACACGTACGACTCGCTGCAGAGCCCCACCAAGGCCGCGGCCGGTGGTGCGCTGATGCTGGGGTTGGCGAACCCCGCGATGCTGCCCGTGGGTATCGCCGCGGGAGCCATGGGCGGTCAGTTCGACAACATGGGCTCCGCCTACGAACTCACCGCCGGGACCTCCATCGGCACGGCGTGGGACGCCTACAACCAGATCAGCAGCGGTGACTACGCGGCGGGCATCCCCAATGCGCTCATCGTGGGCGCCGACGTGGTCGGTGCCATCGGCGACCCGATCGCGGCCGTGGCCGGTCAGCTCGCCGGCTGGATGATGGAGCATCTCGAACCGCTGCGGATGGTGCTGCACGGTCTCACCGGTGAGCCGGCGATCGTGGAGAGCTACGCGAACACCTGGGGCAACATCGCCGAGCGGCTGGAAAGCCAGTACGGGGCCATCGGCGAGGCCGTCAACGGGCAGACGCACTGGAAGGGGGACGCCGCCGAGGCCTATCGCAAGGCCGCGGCCAACGTCCAAGCCTCGTTGTCGGGGGCGTACGCGGGTGCGAACGCCGTCAAGGAGGCGGCGATGAAGATGAAGGACGTCGTCGCGTCGGTGCGCAACATGGTGCGCGACATCCTCGCCGACCTTGCGGGCAGCCTCGTCAGCGCGGCCGTGAAGTGCCTGGTCCCGCCGCTGGCGGTGACGGCGATCCCCGCCGCCATCGCCAACATCGCCAAGGCGGCCATGGACATCGCGGGCAAGGTCTCCCGGCTCGCGCTCGTCATCACCCGTCTCATCGCCGTGCTCATCGACCTCGGCGAGTCGCTGAACCAGATCGAGCAGGCGAACCGGCAAAGCTCCAGCGTGCCCCCGCCGGGCGGGGTGGTCCGGGTCTAGGCCTTTGGACCGTTGAGGGCCGTCCTCGCGGAAACGGCCCTCAACGGTCGCCGAAGACCTCGTTCCACGCCGCGGCGATCTGGTGCGCGCACGTCCGCGGCGACACCCCGCCGACCCCGGTACCGAGACCCGGCATCGCGATGGTCTCGACGACGTCGCGGAAGCGCGTGCCGTTCTCGAACTGGCCGTCTCGCCACAGCAGGAACACCGCGCGCGCGGCCAGGTAGGGGTGGACCGTGTCGTCGGGCAGTCGCTCGCCGGGCTCACGCATGGTGGGAGCACTGATCAGCCATTCGGGCATGGCCTCGCCGGTGGGGACGACGACGGCCTCGCCGATCGGCAGCTCACCGCCGTGGTAGGCGAGGATCGTGCTGCGTACCTGTTGCTCGATGCCGGGGAATGCCTGCGCGTACACGGCGTCGACCCCGCCCCGCATCCAACCGTGGCTGTTGGCGGGGCTCACCACGGCCTGTGCCCGCACGTCCAATACCGAACCTCTGTGCACCCGCAAGGGGCCGTTCACGGTCTCGGCGACGCTGTGCCAGGCCGTCGCGAGGGAGTCGTCGAGTGCGCACAACACCAGCTCCGGGAGCGCGGGAGAGGTCGTTGCGCCTGTGCCGTTCCACGTGTGCGTGCCTGATTCGGCGGTCACGCTAACAGCATGGCAAAAATCCAGATCCCAGGTAACCGGGTATCCAGTCGGCTGGACGCGCGACATGGGTGAGGATCGTCTCATCCCGTGTGCCGCGTAGCCTTTGGTCCATGTCGCGTATCGCCTACTTCGGCCCCGCCGGGACGTTCACCGAGCAGGCCGCCCGGAGTCTTTCCACCGGGCAGGAGCTCGTGCCGATGGAGACGATTCCCGCCGCGATGACGGCCGTGCGCAAGGGCGACGCCGAATTGGCGTGCGTGCCGGTGGAGAACTCCGTGGAGGGTCCCGTCACGGCGACGCTCGACGGGCTGGCCGAGGACTCTCCCCTGGTCGCGGTGGCGGAGGCGCTGCTGCCGGTGCACTTCACGGTGCTGACGCGGCCGGAGGTGAGGACCGTTCGCACCGTCGCCAGCCATCCCCACGCACTCGCCCAGGTCAGGCACTGGCTCGAACGCAACCTTCCGGAGGCGAGGGTGGTCGTCGCCTCGTCCACGGCCGCGGCGGCCGTCGCCGTGCGCGACGGCGAGTACGACGCGGCCGTCACCGCGCCCGTCGCCGCGCAGACCTACCCCTTGAAGGTGCTCGCCGAAGGGGTCGCCGACGTACCCGACGCGCGCACCCGTTTCCTGCTGCTCTCCCCGCCGTGCCCGCCGCCCGAGCCGACGGGCGCCGACCGGACCTCGATCGTCGCCTCCATGGCCAACCGCACCGGTGCGCTCGCCGAACTGCTCAACGAACTCGCTCTGCGGGGGATCAACCTGACCCGCCTCGACGCGCGTCCCATCAAGGGCAACTTCGGGTTCTACCGGTTCTTCCTCGACTTCGAGGGCCACATCGCCGAGGCCCGTGTCGGTGATGCGCTCGCGGCCTTGAGACGACGTTGCGAGGTGCGTTTCCTCGGCTCGCACCCGAGGGCCGACGGCGTGCGCGCCACCGTGAGCGCCACGGCCACTGACTCCGACTTCGCCGCCGCGGCGGAGTGGGTGCGGGCCGTCAGGAGCGGCGAGCGGGCGTGAGGTCGTGGGCGCGGACCGAGGCCCACGCGACCAGCGCCACCAGCAACAACCCCGCTCCCGACAGAGCGAACGTCGTGCTCGCGGAGTCGAACAGCCGAGTGGTGAGACCACCGAGGAGCGCGCCGAGGGGCAGCGCGCCCCACGCCACCGTGCGCCACACACCGATTACCCGGCCCAGCAACTCCTCCGGCACCAGGAGATGACGGGCGGTGGCGAGCAGGACGTTGACGAGCACGACCGCCCCGGCGAAGACCCCGAAGAGCGAGCTCGCCACGACGGGGTTGCTCACCAGGCCCATCGCGAGGAAAGCCGCTCCGGCGGTCACCAGGCCGGAGGTGAGGGCGGCGGTACTGCCCAGGCGGTCGATGAGCCGGGACGCCACGGTGGCGCCGAGCAGCCCACCGATGCCGCCGGTGAAGCCGAACACGCCGAACGCCGCCTCACTGAGGCCGAGGTCGGTGAGCGCGTACAACACGAGCTGCGCCTGAGCCATCTCGCTGACGAGCCCGACCATCCCCACCACCAGCACCAGGCGTCCCAGAACGGGATGTCCGAGGACCCAGCGAAGGCCCTGCGCGATGTCCGCGCGCACCTCCGCCGTGACGGACCTCGAACCGGAGCGGTCGCGCTCCGGGCGGTAAGTCCCCGGCAACGTCACCAGGAGGACGGCTCCCAGCGCGAAGGCCACCGAGTCGAGGAGGAAGGGGAACGCGGCGAAGAGCGCGAACGTCAGGCTGCCCAGCGGGCCGCCGAGGAAGGTCTGCCCCACGATCTCCGCGGCCTGGAGCTTGCTGTTGGCCTTCGCCAGCCCGCTGCGTCCCACCACCGCCGGAACCAGCACGTTCGTGGCGCTGTCGGCCACCGTCTCCGCGATGCCCACTCCCAGGGCCGCGACGTAGACCAACCAGATGCTCGCCGCGTCGAAGTGGACGAGGAGGGCGAGAAGGCCGATCACCACGGCGCGGACGGTGTTGGCCACGACGACGGCGGTACGGCGGTCGACACGGTCGAGGAGCGCGCCCGCCACGACGCCGAACAACAGCCAGGGTAGGAACTGCGCCGCCGACAACCCGCCGATCAGCAAGGGGTCCCGCGTCACCTGGACGGCGAGCAGCGGGAACGCGACCTTCGCGATGCCGTCACCGAGGTTGGCGAAGACGCTGGAACCCACTAGGAGGTGGAGCTTTTTGCTCGGAACGGTGTCCACGCTCCGCGTGACCCCGTGACTGTGGCCGGTCTCCTCGGACGAGTCCGGGGAGGAACCCATGTCCCCTACCCCCAGCCGAGTTCGTGGAGCCGGGCGTCGTCGATGCCGAAGTGGTGCGCCACCTCGTGCACGACGGTGATCAGGACTTCCTCGACGACGTCCTCCTCGGTCTCGCAGATGGCCAGGATCGGCTCACGATAGATGGAGATGCGGTCGGGCAACACCCCACCGTAGTCGTGACCGCGTTCGGTCAACGCGACCCCGTGGTAGAGCCCGAGCAGATCTTCTTCCTCCTCGTTGCGATCTTCGACGAGGATGACCACGTTGTCCATCGCGGCGGCGAATTTGGGCGGTAGTTGGTCCAGGGCGTCGGCGACGAGCTCCTCGAACCGGGCGCGGCTCATCTCGACGGGCATGGTCGTCAGCCTCCGTTTTCTTGGTCGCCCGGTGAGTCGGGTTGATCGGTCGGTTCGCCGCCCTCGGCGTCGTCGCCGTTCTCGTCCTCGGAGCCGTCGGCGCCGTCTCCTTGATCGTCCTTTTCGGCGCCGTCCTTCTCGTCCTCCTTCTTGTCGTCTTTCTTGTCGTCTTTGTCCTTACTGTCCTTCACGCTGCCCTGTACGGGAGCCAGTCCGCTTTGGTCCTCCAAGGTGGCGCCCACCTTGCAGTTGACGAGCTTGGAGCCGGCCTTCCAACTCTCTTTCGAACGGGTGTCCCAGCTCAGGATCAGCCCGTCCTCGGCCAGCTCCTCGACACCCTTGCCGCCTGTGTAGTCCTCCACGAGTTCGGCGCAGGTCGGTTCCAGCCACTCCTTCTGCTCGTCCTCCGAGGGGTAGGAGTCGAACTCCTCGGAGAGGTCCACCGTCGCGACGATCTCGTAGGAGTGTTCCGAGTCACAGGAGACCGGGTCGCCCACGCTCTTGTCGACCAGCGCCAGACAGGTGCCGGGCTCCCAGACGTTCGACTGGTCGATGTCCTTCGCCGGCTCCGTCAACACCTGTAACCCGCCGCCGGGGCCGACCCACTGGAGTCCGCAGTGCAGGGCGCGGTCCCCGTCCGTCCACTGCTTCTCGTCCGGCCGCAACACGCCGATGGTCAGCTTGCCCTCGGGGTCGAGCGGGCCGTCGAGGTAGTCCTCGACGAGCGGGCCGCAGTATTCCTTGGTGAGTTCCCGCCACGTCCGCTCCTCCTCCGGAAGGGGAGCCTTCGGCCCGTACTCCGGTGTGAGGTCGGCCAACCCGACCACCTCGAACAAGTGTTCCTCGTCGCACGACACCCGGTGCACGTCGCTGGCGTCCACCGTGGTCCAATTCAGGCAGCTTCCCGGTGGCGAGCGGAACGCCTCCTCACGAGCCTTGGCCACCTGCTCGGCCTTCTCCTCGGCCTGCCGCTGCGCGACGAGCTGCGGGCTCTCGGGTACCCAGGAGAAGATCCAACTGAGCGTCATGGCGACGAGGGCACCGAGAAAGGCACCCCCCATCAACACGCGGGTGCGCAGGGCCGAGTCGTTCGGCGAGCGGTCGGGTTGGTCGGACATCAGCACCATCATGCCTGTTTCGGCGTGCGACCGTGAGTGAGTGGTTAAGGTGACATACCGCATGGTCCGCGGTCTTGGAGTGCGCGATGACGGATAACAACGAAAAGGATGAGGAACGGCGCGGTTCTATGCGTTTCCAGGATCCTGAGACGACCACTCCCCGAGAGCCCACGCTCGCCGAGAAGCGAGCTCGGATGAAGGCGATCGAGGAGAACCAGCGTAGGGCCGAGGAGGAGCGGAGACGGCGCGAGGAGGCCGAGGCCAAGGCCCGGACCCGGCGCAAGGTGCTCGCGGGCGGTGGCGTGACGCTCGGACTCGTGGGGCTCGTGGCCGCCTGGTACGTCGTCGCCATGCCGGAAGAGGTCACCGCCGTCTGCACCACCCCCGACGGCACCATCGTCGACGACGACTACTGCGACGACCGCTACGTGAGCTCCCACGGCGGCTACCACAGTGGTGGCTGGGTGTTCATTCCCTCCCCCGGTGGGGGCTATCAGCAGTACCGGTACAACTACGGCGGTACCGGGACGGTGGGCCAGAAGGTGAGCGGCGGTACGTACACGCGTCCCGCCAACGCGTCCATCAGCACCAAGTCGGGCACCACCATCCAGCGTGGAGGTTTCGGCATCAGCGGCGGCAGCTTCGGCAAGGGCGGGGGATCTTAGACAGTGCGCAGGGAGACGGGAACGCCTCGACCGGGGTGGGAGAAGATCGTCGCCGAACAGGGGCTCGTGTTCGGCACCCCGGCGCGGGACGGCGCGGGACAACCCCGTCCGTACTGGGACGAGTCCGTGCACTACGTCCTCGACATGGAGGAAGTGCTCTCGCTCGAAGCCGATGTGGAGCTACTGCACTCGATGTGCCTTGAGGCCGTGGACCACGTCGTGACCGCCGAGCGGTACGCCGAGTTCGGCATCCCCGAATGGGTGTGGCCCCACATCGCCGAATCGTGGCGTCGTGCCGATCCGCACGTCTACGGTCGGTTCGACCTCCGTTACGACGGCCGCAGCCCCGCGAAGCTGCTGGAGTACAACGCGGACACGCCGACCTCTCTGCTCGAAGCCGCCATCGTGCAGTGGTACTGGAAGGCCGACGTCCACCCCGACGACGATCAGTGGAACTCCCTGCACGAACAGCTCGTCGAGCGGTGGCGGACCATCGGCGCCAAGCTTCCCTCCAACGAGGCGCACTTCAGTTGGTCGGGCGCCGACCCCACGGGCGAGGACCATCTGACCGTCACCTATCTCCAGGAGACCGCGGCGGAGGCCGGGCTCGACACGGTGGGTCTCGTGATCGAGGAGATCGGCTGGGACCCGCTGCTCAAGAGGTTCGTCGACCTTGAGGAAGCTCCCATGAACACGGTCGTGAAGCTGTATCCGTGGGAGTGGGTGATCGACGAGGAGTTCGGTCGCTACGCCGTCGAGTCGCTGCCACAGACACTGTGGATCGAGCCGTTGTGGAAGATGCTGCTGTCCAACAAGGCTCTCCTCGGCATCCTGTGGGAGAACTATCCGGGACACCCCAACTTGCTGCCCGCGTTCAACGACCAGCCCGGCATGCTCACCGAGTACGTGCGTAAGCCGAAGCTCGGGCGGGAGGGAGCGAACGTGAAGATCGTCGCTCCCGGATACGAGACCGAGACGGGTGGTGTCTACGGCTCCGAAGGCTATGTCTACCAGGCGTTCGACCCGCTTCCCGAGTTCGACGGCTACCGTCCCGTGCTGGGGGCGTGGATCGTCGGCGACAACGCGGCGGGGCTCGGTATCCGGGAGTCGTCGGGGCTGGTGACGGACGACGGAGCGGCGTTCGTCCCGCACCGCATCCCGCAGTCGTGATAGGACACGCCTGCAACCTTGCTCACTCGACCCGGGAGACCTTCGTGCTCGTAGCACTGTCCGACACCTTCGGTACCGATCTGGCCAGGGGCATCGGGGCGATCATGCTGTACGCGATCGTCGGCCTGGTGCTCATGCTGTTGGGCTTCTACGCCATCGACCTGACTACTCCGGGCAAACTGTCCGAGTTGGTGCGCAGGGGCCTGCCCAACGCCGTGGTGATCACGGCGTCGGGAATGGTGTCGATGGCGTTCATCGTGGTGGTGGCCATCTGGGCGTCGGCGAGCGACCTCGTGGAGGGCCTCATCACCTCGCTCGTGTACGGCCTGGTGGGCATCGTCGCCCAGGTCATCGCGGTGCGGCTGTTGGAGTGGGTGACGCGCATCGACGTCCGCTCCACCCTCGAAAACGACAGGTACACGCCGGCGAGCCTCATCGTGGCCGCCGCCCACCTGGCGCTCGGCCTCGTGGTCGCCGTCTCGATCTCCTAAGGTTCTCGGGCTCGCGGGCCTCCGGCCGGGGGCCCGCGGAAAACCGGACGTATCTCCTTGATTGCGGCCACCCGCTCGGGGCGTGATCGTCCACTACCGTGTGGCACGTGCGGTTACTGAGGACGCCCGAGGACCGGTTCGACGACCTGCCCGACTTCGACTTCCCCGCTCGCTACGCGGACGTCGACCACCCGTTGCACGGGATCATCAGGATCGGTTACGTGGAGGTGGGGCCGCCCGACGGACCCACCGTGCTACTGCTCCACGGCGAGCCGAGCTGGTCCTTCCTCTACCGGAAGATGCTCCCCGTGCTCGCCGAGGCGGGCCTTCGGGCCGTCGCGCCCGACCTCGTGGGATTCGGCCGCTCCGACAAGCCGACGGACGTGGCCGATCACACCTACGCGCGGCACGTCGAATGGATGCGTGCCTTCGCGTTCGACGTCCTCGACCTGCGTGACGTCGTGCTCGTGGGGCAGGACTGGGGCGGCCTCATCGGACTGCGTCTCGTGGCGGAGAACCTCGACCGCTTCGCCGGGGTCGTCGCGGCGAACACCGGGCTCCCCACGGGGGACGCCGGCATGCCTCCGCAATGGTGGGCGTTCCACGACGCGGTGCGAAAGGCGCCCGTGCTCGACATCGCCCGGTTCGTGCAGTCCGGCTGCAAGCGCACACTCAGCGAGGCCGAGCGCGCCGCCTACGACGCGCCGTTTCCCAACGAGACGTACAAGGCGGGGCCGCGCGCGCTGCCCACGTTGGTCCCCACCAGGCCCGACGACCCCGCGTCCGAGGCCAACCGAACGGCGTGGAGGACGCTGTCGGCGTCGTCACTGCCGTTTCTGTGCGCGTTCTCCGACGGTGACCCGATCACCGAGGCCGCCGGGCCGCTCCTGCGGCGCGTCATGCCGGGTGCGGCGGGGCGGGAGCACCCCACCATCGCGGGCGCGGGGCACTTCCTCCAGGAGGACGCGGGCGAGGAGCTGGCCGGGGTGGTGGTCGAATTCGTGCGCGGGTTGGGTCGAGGAGCCTGAAACGAGTGACCAGGTGAACGCGGCCCACCACACCCCGGTCTACCCTGGCTAACCGTGATTGACCTCAGGACTCTGCGCGAGGAACCGGACGTCGTGCGCGCCTCGCAGCGCGCCCGCGGTGAGGACGTCGGCGTTGTGGACAGGCTGCTGTCCCTCGACGCCGAACGCAGGTCCGCCATCGCCAAGGCCGACAACCTCCGCGCCGAGCAGAAGCAGCTCGGTAAACGCATCGGCAAGGCGTCCGGGGAGGAACGCGAGTCCCTGCTCGCGCGTGGCAAGGAGCTCGCTGCCCAGGTCAAGGAGGCCGAGGCCGAGCAGAACCGCGCCAGCGAGGAGTTCGAGAAGCTCCACCGGGTGGTGCCGAACGTCGTGCACCCCGCCGTGCCGGCGGGCGGCGAGGACGACTTCGTCGTGCTCAAGCACGTGGGAACGCCGAGGGAGTTCGACTTCACTCCCAAGGACCACCTGGAGCTTGGTGAGGCGCTCGGCGCTCTCGACATGGAACGCGGTGCCAAGGTCTCGGGCGCGCGGTTTTACTTCCTCACCGGTGTCGGTGCCCAGCTCCAGCTCGCGTTGCTGAACATGGCGGCGGCGCAGGCGGCCGAGAAGGGCTTCCAGCTGATGATCCCGCCCGTGTTGGTGCGGCCGGAGATCATGGCCGGAACTGGGTTCCTCGGGGCTCACTCGTCGGAGGTGTACCGCCTGCCGGACGACGACCTCTACCTGGTCGGGACGTCGGAGGTGCCGCTGGCGGGCTACCACGCGGACGAGATCCTCGACCTCTCGGACGGCCCGTTGCGGTACGCGGGCTGGTCGTCGTGCTTCCGCCGCGAGGCCGGCTCCTACGGTAAGGACACCCGCGGCATCATCCGCGTCCACCAGTTCGACAAGGTGGAGATGTTCGTCTTCTGCGAGCCCTCCGACGCCGAGGAGGAGCACGAGAAGCTGCTCGCCTGGGAGGAGGAGATGCTCGCGAAGATCGAGGTGCCCTACCGGGTGATCGACACGGCGGCGGGTGACCTCGGCGCCAGCGCGGCGCGCAAGTACGACTGCGAGGCGTGGATACCCACGCAGCAGGCGTACCGCGAGCTGACCTCGACGTCCAACTGCACCACCTACCAGGCGCGCAGGCTGGCGGTGCGCTACCGCGACGCCGACGGTCGTCCCCAGATCGCCGCGACCCTGAACGGCACGCTCGCCACCACGCGGTGGATCGTCGCGATCCTGGAAAACCACCAGCAGGCCGACGGTTCCGTGCGGGTTCCCGAGGCGCTGCGCCCGTTCCTGGGAATGTCCGAGCTTCGGCCGCGAGACTGATTTCCCGCGACGCTCCCGGTCGCCTTCCGTGCCCTCTACGCTGAGCGTGCCAGCCGGAAGGCGACCCTGGGAGGTCACGTGCGTAGGACGGCGCTCGCCGGTCTCGGCTTCGCGGCGTTGCTGCTGACGGGATGCGGCACCACGGTGACGGGCACGGCGTCCCCGATCTCCTCGGCCCCGAGTGGGGAGGCGACGGAGCCCGCCGAGCCCACCGGGATCGCCGGTCAACCCTGCGAGCTGCTGACTCCCGAGCAGGCCACGTCCCTGGGCTACGGGGAGGAGGGCGAGTTCTCGCCCGGCAGACCCGAGCAGTTGATGCCCGCCCGTTGTACGTGGGATCCCGCGGCCGGCGACGGGGACCCGCTCACCGCCTACTTCTCCGTGGACATCTCGTTGGCCGACTACGTCGCCGGGGTCCAGCCGGATTGGGAGAAGGACCTCGGCGCCCTGACCTGGGAGCACTACCCCGACCCGCTCGGCCTCGAGGGGACGTGCATGCTGGCCGCCGAGCTGTCTCCCTCGTCCTTCGTCGCGCTTTCGAGCAGCGACTTCCTCGACACGTCGAAGGCCTGTGAGCGGGCCGAGGCCGCCGCGCCGTACGTGTCCGCGAATCTCTCCGGCGGTTGAGTCGGGGCCGAGCCCGTGCGTGGCTCAGGCGTGGGCGGTCACGCGATCGACGATGTGTGAGGCGATCTCCAACGCGCTCGTGGCGGCGGGAGACGGTGCGTTGAGCACGTGTACCTGGCCGCGGCTCTCCTCGACGAGGAAGTCGTCGGCGAGCCTGCCGTCGGGCAGCAAGGCCTGGGCCCGCACCCCGGAGTCGTGACGCACGATGTCGTCCGGCGTCACCGCGGGCACGAGCCGGGCGAGGCTCGCCGCGAAGCGCCGCTTCGACAGTGAGCGCCGCACCTCGTCCCATCCCACCGGGAACGCGTAGCGACGGGCGAACCGCCACGTGCCGGGGAAGGTCAGCGTGTCGAGGAGGTCGCCGGGGGAGACGTCCCGCCAGCGGTAGCCCTCGCGGCGCAATGCGGGCACGGCGTTGGGTCCTGCGTGGACACTGCCGTCGAGCATGCGCGTGAGGTGCACGCCGAGGAACGGCAGGGCCGGGTCGGGTACCGGGTAGATCAGTCCCCGGACGAGGTGACGTCGCTCGGGACGCAGCGTGTAGTACTCGCCTCGGAAGGGCACGATCCGGGCCGACGGCGTGAACCCGGCCAGCCGGGCGACGCGGTCGGAGTGCAGGCCCGCGCAGTTGACGAGCACGTCGGAGGCCACCACCCCGTGAGGTGTGGCGACCTCGACGCCGCCCCGGTCTCCGGTGCGGATACCGAGGGCGGGCGAGTTCAACCGCAGGTCCGCACCGGCGTCTCGGGCCAGCGTCGCCAGCACCCGGCACACGGCCGGGAAATCGATCACCGCGGTCGAGTGCACGCGCAACGCTCGCACGCACGTCACCTCGGGTTCGTACTCCGCGGCCTGCGCGGGTTCCAGCATCGTGGCGGGCACGCCGTTGGCCTCCGCCCGCTCGGCGAGCACGCCCAGCGCGGGCAGCTCCGCCTCGGAGGTCGCGACCACCAGCTTGCCGCACACCTCCACCGGAACCCCGTGCTCGCGGGCGAAGGCGACCATCGAGCGGTTGCCCGCCACCGAAAGCCGTGCCTTCAGCGAACCCGGCCGGTAGTACAGCCCGGCGTGCACGACGTTCGAGTTGTGGCCGGTCTGGTGAGCCGCCCAGTGGTCCTCTTTCTCCAACACGGTGACGCGGTAGCCGCGCCCGGTGAGCTTCCAGGCGACGGCGAGGCCGATGATGCCGCCGCCGATGACCGTCACGTGCCGCACGGTGCGGCAGCCTACGCCGTCGGGAGCGTTCCGATCGGGGCCACTGCGTCACACCTCGGGAAGGAGAGCAAAGACTCGGTGCTCAGTCCCGGAACTCGGGAAGCTTCGGCCAGACGAGCGCGGCGAGTTCTTCGGCCACGTCGCAGGCGCTCGGGTCGAACGTCGTGGCCGACACAGTGAGGATCTCGCGTTCTTGCGGGTAACCCCCGGCGAGCGGGATGTGTGGGGTGGACACGTCGCAACGCAGCTCGCTCCCCGTCACCCTCGTGGGGCGGCCTTCGAGCTTCGTGGAGAACTCCGCCAGGTCCACGGGCATCTCCACCCCGAAGGTCAGCTCGACCGAGGGCCCCATCGGCGGACCCCAGGTGCAGCCGTGACCACCGACCCGCTCGTGAGCGACCAGGTCGTCGTCGAGCGCGTCCGAGGCGGCGGTGTCGTCGAGCAGCGCGCACGCCTCCAACTCCGCGAGCGACCCCTCCCCGAACGTCCTCGGGAACGTCTCCTCCGAGAAGGCGGCCTCGACGACCCCGTCGGTCACGGTGTCGGCGACGCGGCAGAGCTCCTTCATGTCGACTTGCTCGACACCCCGCAGCCCCTGCGCGAAGACCTGTATGCCGATCTCGTCGGCGAACAGCAGGGTTCGCAAGCACCCTGCTTCGGTGTCGAACGTCTGGCGATGCACGGAACGCGACAGCGCCTCGTCCTCCGAGGGCAGGTTTCCCTCCTCGGCGTTGTCGTACAGCCCGCCGATCATCACGGTCATCGTGGTGGCGGGAGCGTCGACCCCGACGAGGCAGTGCCGGAAGTCCGGGACCATGAAGTCGATGGTGGCGTCGGTTTCTTCGAGGGCTCGTACGTCGAGCAACTCGCAGTAGTCGATCGCGCCGAGGTCACCGAAGGCTTCCTCCGCCGTCAGCGGTGGCTCCGCCGGTTTCCCGGTGCTGCCGGCCGGCGCCGCGACACTGCTTTTGTCGGTCTTCTCGGGCTCCGAGGCCGAGCACGACGCGGTCAAGACCACCGCCACTCCGGCTGCAAGGAGTCCGAAATGTTTCTTATGCACGGTAGAGGTATCGGTCTCCCGTGGGTGGCATAACGGGACCGGCTCTTTCGTGACGATCCCGAGAGGGCGTCGTTACGTCCCGTTCGCCGGTCCGGGGTCCCGGTTGTCGGCGACACACGCGCTGCGAGTGACCCCTTCGGCCGTCGGGAGCAAGTAGCTTCGTCACGGAAGGGGTGCACGTCGGTCTAGCGGGCGAGGTGTGGGGTGGCAGCGGTCACGATCGGTTCATGGCTCGTGCTGGCCGTGTTCCTGATCGGGTGGTGGCCGCGTATCAACGCCAGACGCGTCTGGCGGTTCTCGGCGTTGGGCCTTGCCCTGCTGCTGTCGCTGTTCCACCAGCTCGCCTATGCCACCATCGCCGGTGACGCCTACGTCACCTTCCGTTACGCGCACAACATCGTCGAAGGCTACGGCGCCGTCTACAACCTCGGTGAGTACGTCGAGGGATACGCGAACTTCCTGTGGCTGATCCTCGTGGCCCTGCCCGGCGTCGTCCTCGGTGACTCCGGCGCCATCGTGCCGACCGCCGTGATCCTCGGCGTCGGCAGTGCCCTCGGATGCGTGGTGCTGGCCTACCGGCTGACGAACCGGATCGTGCGCCTGGCCCAACCGGAAGGGCCGGGCATGCCCGGCCTCGGAGTGGTGGCGGCGGCGCTCACCGCGGGGTCGAGCTCGCTTTCGGCCTACGGCGCCTCGGGGCTCGAAGCGCCCCTGTTCGTGCTGCTGACGCTCACCTTCTGCCTCGCGCTCGCGTCCGGTAGAGCGGTGGTGGCCGGGGTGGTGGTCGCGTTGGCGGTCATGACGAGGCCGGAGGGCCTGTTCCTCGCCGTGGTCGGCCTGGTGTGGTTCGCCGTGGAGGCGGTGCGTCGCAGGCAGCTGGAAGCGGCCGCGGTGGCGTACGTGGTGGGTGCCGCCGTGCTGTTGGTGCCGTGGACGGTGTGGCGGCTCACCATCTACGAGCACCTGCTGCCCAACGTGGTCGTGTCGCGGTGGAGCGGAGCCTGGTCCGACCGGCTGGCGGGCGGCTGGGAGTACGTGGCCGAGTTCGCGTTGGCCTACCAGGCGTTCGTGGCACTCGCGGTGACCGCGCTGGCGCTGCTGCTGACCCGCCGCGGGGTGCCGAAAGGCGTGGCACGCGCTCGCTCGGTGGTGTGGCTGCTGGTGGCACTCGCCCTCGGGATCGTGGCGGGTGTCGTGGTCTGCGGTGGCGGCTGGATGCCGGCGTGGCGGTTGCTCGCCCCGGTGCCCGTGCTGCTGGCGGTGGTGGGTACGGCCGCGTACGGGCTTTTCGCCGTGACCGCCCCCGCCAGGGACACGACCACGTCCGGCGGGACGGGGACGCGGGCGCCGCTCGCGCGCAGGCGCACGGTCGCCGTGGTGACCATGGCGCTGTGCGGGTTGTCGCTCGTCGTGACCACGGTGCATCCTCGCGCGCTGCCCGCGATGCGGGAGCTGCGTGCCTCCACGGCCCAGCTCTCCGAGATCGGCAGGTGGCTGGACGAGTCGTTGCCGGCGGGAACGGTGATCAGCACCCACAACACGGGGGCGCTGGCGTACGCGGCGGGACCGTCGATCACCGTCGTGGACGTCTTCGGCCGCACGGACGAGCACATCGCGCACGAAGGCGAGCCGGTGCGGGTGGGAGGTCGCGGCATCTACCTCGCCCGCGACTTCGACTATGTGGTCAACGTGCGCGAACCGGCCGTGGTGGTCGAGGAGTCCGGCTACACCACCGAGCAGGGGTGCGGCATCAACCCCGCCTACGCGGAGCTGTACGAGGTGGCGAGCTTCCGCAGGGAGGGCACTCCGTACTGGGTGTCGGTGTACGTGCGGCGGGCGGGGGCCACGTACCTCGTCGAGCTACTGGACTCCCACCCGGATTTCACGTACGTGTCGTGCCTTTAGAACCAGCGCTCCAGCACCTGCGCCACGCCGTGCTCGGCGTTGGAAGCGGTGATCTCGTCGGCGGCCTCCAGCACCGTCGGGTGGGCGTTGGCAACGGCGACCCCGTGTCCGGCCCAGGTGAGCATCGGCAGGTCGTTGGGCATGTCGCCGAACGAGATCGTCTCGTCGGCCGTCACGTCCAACCGCTGGGCGACTTCGGCGAGTCCGCTAGCCTTCGTGATGCCGGGCGAGGAGATCTCGATCAGCCCGCCGCCGGTGGAGAAGGTGATGTGCACGCTGTCGCCCAGTACGCTGCGGGCCGCGACGGCCATCTCGTCGGACGTCATCTTGCGGTGGCTGACCAGCAATTTCACTGCCGGATGCCCCAGTACCTCCGCGCGCGGCACCACGAAGCCCTCCCCGTCGTCCCACGGGTTGTAGTACTCCGCCTCGATCACGAAGTTGGGCAGGTCGTCGTCCACCGCCTTCGTGCCGATGCGCTCGGAGGCCAGGGTGCATCCGGGAAGTGCGTGGTCGAGTGCCTCGGCCAGGTCGGTGAGCTGCACGGGATCGAGCAGACCGTGCACGTCCACGACGCGGTCCGCGCCGATGTCGTACAGTACGGCGCCGTTCGCGCACACCGCGTAGCCGGTCAGGCCGGTGGCCTCCGCGACCGGCGGGATCCAGCGCGGTGGCCTGCCGGTGACGAGGATGACCGGTACGCCGTCGTCGACGGCGCGGGTCACCACGGCGGCAGTGCGAGGTGCCACCTCCTCCAGGGGGGTGAGCAGGGTGCCGTCGACGTCGGAGGCGATGAGCCGGGGTTTCTCCACATCACCAGTCTCCCAGAACCTGCCCGTGCTGCGGGGTGGCGTGTTTCACCGATAGCGTCAACGACGTGCGCGTAGGCATTGTGATCCTCCCCGAGGACAGGTGGTGGGCCGCCGAACCGAAGTGGCGGGCCGCCGAGGAGTACGGTTTCGACCACGCGTGGACGTACGACCACCTGGGATGGCGTTCGCTGGTGGACGGGCCGTGGTTCAGCGCGGTGCCCACCCTGGCCGCCGCGGCCATGGTCACGACCACTATCAGACTCGGAACCTTCGTGGCCTCCCCCAATTTCCGTCATCCCGTGCCGTTCGCTCGGGAGGTCATCACCCTCGACGACCTCGCCGACGGACGCCTCGTGCTCGGGATCGGCGCCGGGGGTCGGGGGTACGACGCGTCGGTGCTCGGTGGGGCGGAACTGTCGGCCGGGCAGCGGGCCGACCGGTACATCGAGTTCGTCGAGGCGCTCGACGGGCTGCTGCGCACGGACGGCTACGACCACTCGGGCACCTACTACACGGCCAACGGCGCGCGGAACCTTCCCGGCTGCGTACAGAAACCGCGCTCGCCCCTGCTGCTGGCCGCGGACGGCCCGAGGACGATCGCCTTCGCCGCTCGTACGGGCGACGGCTGGATCACCACGGGGCGCCCGGAGGAGGGCCAGACCCAGGACGAGTGGTGGAGCCGGGTACGGGAGTTGTCGAGCAGGTTCGACGACGCCCTCGCCGAGACGGGTCGGGAGCAGGTGGTGCGTTGCCTCAGCTTGGACGCCGCGCCGGTGTTCTCGCTGTCGAGTACCGAGGCCTTCGCCGAGGCGGTGGGCCGGGCGGAGGAGCTGGGCTTCACCGACGTGGTGGTGCACTGGCCGCGCAGTGGCACGCCGTACCAGGGCAAGGAGTCGGTGTTGGAGGAGATCGCCGCCGACCTGCTGCCCCGCGTGCAGGGCCGGGATCAGACCAATTGAGTAACTGGAACGGGTGAATCACGCAGGGTAAGGAACCAGTGCGGCCCCTGGACCGTCGGATGTGACGCAGGACCACCGACAGGCGCCCGGGGATATAAGGGGTACCAGGAAGCGCGCGGCCCTCGTGCGGAGAGGCGGGAGCGGCGTGGACGAACCACTTAACAGGGGTTTCATAACCACGGCCTCACCGCACGGGGGTCGATGCGCGTCGGTAGCCTTTCGCTCGTGAGCGCGGACACGAACACCACAGACATCACAAACGGCGCATACACCGGTTTCGATTTGATTGTCGTCGGCTCCGGTTTCTTCGGCCTCACCGTGGCCGAGCGCGTCGCCAGCCAGCTCGACAAGCGCGTCCTGGTGCTGGAACGGCGTAACCACATCGGGGGTAACGCGTACTCGGAGGCCGAGCCCGAGACCGGCATCGAGGTGCACCGCTACGGCGCCCACCTGTTCCACACGTCCAACAAGCGGGTCTGGGACTACGTCAACCAGTTCACCGACTTCACCGGCTACCAGCACCGCGTGTTCGCGAAGTACCAGGGGCAGGTCTACACGTTCCCGATGAACCTGCACCTGATCAACCAGTTCTTCGGCAAGTCGCATTCGCCCGACGAGGCTCGCGAGCTGATCGCCGAGCAGGCCAGTGAGATCGACACCAAGGACGCCAAGAACCTGGAGGAGAAGGCCATCTCCCTCATCGGGCGTCCGCTGTACGAGGCGTTCGTCAAGGGCTACACGGCCAAGCAGTGGCAGACCGACCCGAAGGAACTGTCGCCTTCGATCATCACGCGGCTGCCGGTGCGTTACAACTTCAACAACCGGTACTTCAACGACACCTACGAGGGCCTGCCCGTCGACGGCTACACCGCGTGGCTGGAGAAGATGGCCTCCCACCCGAACATCGAGGTGCGCACCAACGTCGACTACTTCGACGTGCGCGACCAGATCCCGGAGGGGACGCCGACGGTCTACACCGGCCCGCTCGACCGGTACTTCGGCTACTCCGAGGGCAGGCTCGGCTGGCGCACGCTGGACTTCGAGCAGGAGGTCGTGCCCACCGGTGACTACCAGGGCACGGCGGTCATGAACTACAACGACATCGATGTGCCGTACACCCGTATCCACGAGTTCCGGCACTTCCACCCCGAGCGGGACTACTACCCCACTGACAAGACGGTGATCGTGCGGGAGTACTCGCGGTTCGCCTCCGAGGGCGACGAGCCGTACTACCCGATCAACACGCCCGAGAACCGGCAGAAGCTGGAGCGCTACCGCGAGCTGGCGAAGAAGGAGGCGGCGGAGCGCAACGTCCTGTTCGGTGGCCGCCTCGGTACGTACAAGTACCTGGACATGCACATGGCCATCGGGTCGGCGCTGTCGATGTTCGACAACAAGATCGCCCCGCACCTCACCGAGGGTGCTCCGCTCGACGGGTCGATCGATGCTTGAGAAGCGTCCCGCCGACAGGGCCGTGGGGGAGGAGGTCCCACGGCCCTCGGGCGAACTCGCCGTTCTCGCGGGCGTGCAGCGGGCGATCGCCCGCCCCGCCGTCGTGAAGGCGGCGCGCGGTTTGTCCCACTTCGGCGAGCACAGCGCGGGCTGGTTCGCACTGGGGCTCGTGGGCGCCGCCGTGGACTCGCGGCGACGCCGGGAGTGGCTCACCGCGGCGGCGGGCGTCGTCGGCGCGCACGCGGCCTCGATCGCGGTCAAACGGGTCGTACGCAGGCGGCGGCCGGAGCATCCGGCCGTCACCGTGGGTGTCGATACCCCCAGTCGGTTGAGTTTCCCGTCGTCACACGCCACGTCGACCACCGCGGCGGCTGTGCTGTACTCGGGGCTGGTGGGGCGTAACCTCGTGCCCGCCCTTGTGCCGCCGATGCTCGTCTCGCGTCTCGTGCTCGGCGTGCACTATCCGACCGACGTACTCGCCGGCGCCGCCCTCGGGGGTGTCGTCGGCGGCATCCTGCGCCGCAGGCTGACCTCACGGAAGCGGACACGACGATGAGTGAGACGACCGAGCGTGCCGATGTCAGGGACGGTGCCTCCACCCGAAAGGGACCGATCCCGACGTTACTCGGCGTGGCCAGGACGGCCCGGCCACGGCAGTGGGTGAAGAACGTCCTGGTGTTCGCGGCACCGTTCACCGCGGCCCAGATCACCAACGTCGACGTGCTCGTCGACGCCGCGGTGGCGTTCGTGGCGTTCTCACTCGTCGCCAGCTCGGTCTATCTCATCAACGACGCGGTGGACGTCGAGGCGGATCGCGCCCATCCCACCAAACGCAACCGGCCGATCGCCGCGGGCGTGGTGCCGATCCCGTTGGCCTACGCCTCCGCCGTGGTGTTCTTCGGTGCCGGCCTCGGCGTCGGTTTCCTCGCCGACTGGCGGTTGCTGATCGTGCTCGTCGTGTACGAGGCGGTCCAGCTCGGCTACTGCTTCGGTCTGAAACACCAGCCGGTGATCGACCTGGTGATCGTCGGATCGGGCTTCCTGATGCGGCTGATCGCGGGTGGTGTCGCCACCGGCATCAGCCTGTCGCAGTGGTTCTTGCTGGTCACCGCGTTCGGCTCCCTGTTCATGGTGGCGGGCAAGCGTTTCGCCGAGGTGATGCTCTACGAGCGAACCGGGGCGAAGATCCGGTCGTCGCTGAAGAAGTACTCCGCCAGTTACCTGCGGTTCGTCTGGGCTACGGCGGCGGCGATACTGATCATGACGTACTGCCTGTGGGCGTTCGAACAGCAGCAGCGCGTGCCGGGCACCGTGTGGAGTGTCATCTCCATCGTGCCGTTCGTGATCGCGGTGCTGCGTTACGCCGTGGACGTCGACGGCGGCAACGCGGGCGAGCCCGAGGAGATCGCGTTGCGCGACCGCGTGCTGCAGGTGCTCGGCGCGGCCTGGGTCGTCACGCTGGCGTGCTCGTACTATTTGTGAGCGTCACCTCGCCATGCCGTCCAACGGCGGGGCCACGTAGTCGAACCGGAACACGCTGATCTCCTCCCGCAGTTTGTCTCCCCGCAGGTACGTGGGTATCGGAACAAGGTTCGCGACGTCCAACAGCGATGCGTAGGGCCCGCCCGCGGCCGTGGAGTAGGACATGCCGGTGAGCCAACGGCTGTCCGGCCCCACCGAGAACAGGTGGGTCACCGGCTGGGTGACGCCGTGGGCGACGGCGGCCGGTCTTCGGCACGGCAGGAAGAAGGCGTCCACCCAGTCGAGCGCTACGGGCCGGGAAATCGGAACGTACTCGGTGACCGGCACGACGTGCGGCAGCCGAGGATTGCCCACCGCGAGCCATCCGCCGTCGCCCCGGTCGACGGCGATCACCCGGACTCGCTCGGCCTCACCGGGGTCGAGTCGCGCCTCGCGCCACGAGCCGTCACCGAGCCGGAGCCGTACCTCTCGGTCGACGATGCCGTCGCGGTCGCCGAACTGCACGGTCGCCGACACCGGGCCGCGCCCGGCGAGGGGCACTACGAGCGGGGGCGCGTCGGCGGAGGCCGCGTGCGCGGGCAGCGGATACCACGGACTGGTCCACGACCCCGCCGTTCCGCCACTGCCCCACACCGGTGCCGCGTCCGTCCCGTAGGGAGCGGGTGGTGGGGCGTCGTCGGGATAGCCCGCGTTGCGACGGAAACCGAACCCCGACCCTTCGCGGGGTTCTTCGGGCCGGAGCACGCCTTTCCGCACGTCGGGTTCCACGTCGAGCCAGTCCTCGATGCCGCAGCTTCCGGAGAACGAGGTCGCCGTGGAGTACGCGACGCTGTAGGTGCCCGACCGGGAGTGCAGCGGGTAGGCCAGCGATCCGAGCTCGACTGCCACGGTTCCCATGGCGAGGAGTGGGAGTAACCAGGCCGGGGACGGTAGCCGCCGCCACGCTCCGAGTAGTCCCGCCACGGCCAGCAGCAGGCCGCCGCCGAGCACGACGGTGGCGAGATCGATCTCGCCGATGTCCGGTTGTTCCCGCGACCACGGCACCCCGAGGGTGGCGACGAACCACCAACGCAGCGGCGCGCCGAGCGCGTAGGCCGCGGTCGCTGCCACGGCGACGACGAACAGCGAGCGTTCCACGGGCCGTCGCAGCGCCCCCGAACGCACGGTGTGCACCACGGCGGCCAGCAACACCGCGGCGATGCCGCCGATGGCGCCGAAGTGGTGCGTGTACTTGGTGGGGGTGAAGGCCAGGGCGACGAAGAACAACACCGCGACCAGCACGGCTCGCCGGGTGGGACGGGTCGCGAGTCCACGGGCCCGCCGAGTGACCAACAGCAGCGCGAGTACCAGCAGCGACAGCCACAGCAGCAGCAACGGCATACGGCGGTTGAGACCACCCCGGAGCGGGTCGAACACCTCCTCGTACCGCCTTGGCTCGTCGAACACGCCGTAGGCGGGACCGATCGCGGTCCGTACCTCTGTGGAATGCAGCACCGCCGCCAGCGACTGGTCGGCGAACATCACCAGGAGGGGCAGGGCTGCCGCACCCAGCACGACGGGCACCAGTTTCGCGCCGTGATGCCGCAGCAGCCGCACGAGGCCACCGGCGGCGGCGAGGAACGGCGCGAGCGCCACCACCCCGGTGGGGGTGACGGCCACGGTCAGTCCCGCCGTCACGACGGCGGTGGCCAGCGCGGGCGCACTCCGCGTGGCGACGGCACGTTCGACCAGGAGGAACACCAGGACGGTGCCGAGCATCACCCACGGCTCGGGGCGCAGGCCCACGCCGAACTGGACGTACCAGAGGGCGAAGGCTCCCGCCGCGCCGAACCGCGCCGGCGTGCTCGGTCGTCGGGCCAGCCGGGGGAGCAGGAGCCGGTCGACGAGCAGCCACAGCACGAACCCGAGGAGGACGGAGGGCAGGCGAAGCCACCACACGGCGTCGTCGACCGCGACGACGAGCCGATATAGCTCGTAGAACCAGCTGAACGGTGCCTCGGGAGCGTTGAACCAGCGGAAGTAGTTGCCGACGAAGTCGCTGTCGTCGGCGGCCTTCAGCATGGTGACGATGTAGCCGTCGTCCACCGTGGGCGCCCCGATCACGAGCCAGCCCACCAACGCCCCGGCCACGAGAACGTCGGGCCCCCGCGGTCTCCACCAGCCACGGGGCAGCAGCCGTAGTCGACGGGCGCGTTCCGAGTGCGCCCGAATCAACAGCCCGAACATCGTCGCCGCCGCCGTCAGCGCCACGATGGCCAGCACGATCCGTGCCGGGCCGGGAGTGCTTTCAAACCTCGTGTCCGGCACCACCGTCACGCGTAATTCGGTTTGGTCGACGAGATCGGTGAACATTCCCGTCACCACGGGCGTGTTCTCGGTGTGGGCGAGCCGTTCGCCGTCGACCGAGACGACGGTGCCGTGCGGTCCGGACGAGACGGACCACTCGCAGTCGTGGTTCACCCTGGAGGTGATCAACCGGAGGTCCCCGACCCGAACCGTGACGACGTCCGCGGCGACGTCGACGGTGAGTCCACCGCCGACGTGATTCGTGACGGGCGCTTCACGAGGTGCCGTGGTAGACAGCAACAGGCCATCACCGAGAGTGTTCACGTCCCTACAGGTGAACGTGACGTCCAATCGGTGGGGCTCGTAGGGAAGAAGCGGCAGGATCCTGTTCCCCGCCGGGGTGTCCGGCCATTCGTACACCGACATCCGCGTTTCCACGGGCGCGAGCACGAACAACCCGGCTGCCACCACGGACAGCACGCCGCATATTGTGATCAACCAAATACGGAAGGTCACCGTTGGAGCGTAGAGAACGGACAACCGACCCGGCTCGGCGGGCCACTGCGCTGGTGGTCGCCGGGGCGGCGTTACTCGCAGCAGGGGTCTTCGTCGTCGTGAAGGACAGCCTCATCGACGACGCCTACATCACGCTGTCCTACGCCAAGAACCTCGCCGTGCACGGCGAGTGGGGACTCGTCCCGGGGATGCGGGCGAACTCCGCCACGTCACCGCTGAACGTGCTGCTGCTCGGCGCCCTCACGCTGATGACGCGGGTGTCGGGTTCGGCCCATCCCGTCGTCGCGCTCGGGGTGTTGACGGTGGTGGCGACCGCCGTGCTCGCCTGGGGATGGACCCGCCTGACGCGCGCGTACCGGCTGCCGTGGCCGGTGGCGGTGCTCGGGGTCCTGGTGGTGCTGTCCAACCCCTTCGTCCTGTCCGCCATTGGGCTCGAAGTGCTGCTCATCCCGGCGGTTCTCGTGCTACTCACCGTGTTCGCCGTCGAGGGACGTCCGGTGGCGTTCGGCGTGGCCGCGGCGCTGGCCGTGCTCACGCGACTCGACCTCGTGGTGTTCGTGCTGGTGATGGCGTTGTGCGCGGGGCCGATCCGGCGGCGCATCGGCAGGGCCGTGCTCGCGGGGGTCGTCGTGGCGGCGCCGTGGTACGTGTTCAGCTGGGTCGTCCTCGGCTCGGCCGTGCCCGACACCCTCGTCATCAAGCAGGACCAGGACGGGCTTTTCGGCAGGTGGACCTACGCGACGGGGCCGGTGATGTACTACCTCGGCCAGAAGTTCGCCGTCGTGATGGCGTTCGCGCCGGCCTTGGTGGGACTCGTCGCCTGGTTCGGTCTCGTGGGCCTGCGATTGGCCCGACGCTGGACGCGGTTTCCCGATCTCTCCGCCCTCGTCGGCCTCGGTGGAGGGGCCATTGCCTACTACCTGGTCTACACCGCGCTGGGCGTGGGACCGTACCACTGGTACTACGTGGCCCCCGCCACCGCGCTGGGCACGTTCGCGGTGGCGGCGCTCGGTGTGTGGCTCGTGAAGGCCGGGCAGGACGCCAGGTTGGTGGAGCGCACCCCGCTGGCCGCGCTCGGTGCCGTGGCCGTGTTCGTGGCGGGGGCCGTGGCCGTGGCGGTGACGCGGGACATGCCCTGGCGTTCTCCCGTGATCTTCGGCAACTGGGCGAGTGCCTCCGACTACGCGCACGTCGGTCGGGAACTCGGGGAACGGGTCGGCGAGGACACCGTGTTGTCGCCCGGCGAGATCGGCACGCTGGCCTACTACTGCGAGTGCCGGATCATAGACGTGTTCTCCGACCGCGGCCGGGTGGCCGAGCTCGTGGAGGACCGCCTCGCCGAGGCGGGGCCGGTGTCCTCGGCGTTGCTGAGGCTGAACTACCTGTTCTTCGACGAGGACATCGAGCGCGCGCCGATCGACCACCGGCTGCGTTACGAGCGCGGCCCCGGAAGCGGGGAGAACACCTGGCAGGTGTTCTCCGACGCGCTCGGCGTCGGGCACTTCACCCTCCTGCCGGAGGAGGAGCGGGAGCCGGTGACCACCGCCCAGCGGTGAACCGGGTTCAGCGCAGAGCGTGAGTCCGTTCCCGCGCCCTGCGCACCTTCATCACCGCGTGGACGTCCCGCGAGTACAACTCGGAGCCGTCGGCGAACCGGAACGCGATCACGGGGCGCGGCGGAACGCTGCGGCCGAGGAACGGCGCGTCGAGGGCTTCGAGGTGTCCGGCGTCCATCTCCTCGAACGTGGCGAACACGCCCGAGTCGGGGGCCGGATCGCCGGCGAGGTGTTTCGTCGGATACACCACCGCGATCCTGCGGTCGGTGACGACCACGCGTGCCTCACCGTGGCTGACGGCCAGGTGGTCGGCGAGCCTTACGGCGATCTGGCCTTCGTGGTCGGCGCGGACCCAGTGGCCCAGCGTCGGGTCGTCGGTCCAGTCCTCCGGCGGCAGGTTCTCCACGGGCAGCGGCCACCGTGGTCTCTCCAGCCGCACTTCCGGCAGCTGTCGACTCGGCACGTGCGGCGCGCGCCGCCGGCCACCCACGAACGCGCCGACGTGTGCCCGGATGGGCGGGCAGCCGAGGATCAGTCGCTCGCCCTCCGCGAGCCAGTACCGGGCGAGCTCGGTCTCGACGATCTCGTCGTTCTGGGCCGCCTGCCTCGGATTCTCTTCCATCAGCGGTCTCCCCGGCTCAACGTCAGCATCCATTCGAACACGCTCTCGTCCTCCACACCGAGAAGCAGGTCGATGCCGGAGCCGTCCACGAAGGACATCCGAAGACACGGTTTGGTGCGCATCCGCAGCCTGCGCCGGGACACGGCGAGTCCGCTGATCCGATCGCGGTCGACGGAGGCCGACACCGCCATCGGCGGGCAGGTGACGGGAACGTCCGCGACGTTCTCGCCGTACTTCTTCGTGCGGTCGGTGACGATGTTGACGATGTCCATGCCCCACCCGATCGTCTTGCGCAGCAGCGAACCCTGCCTGGGCGGGCTGGGTTCCCGGACGACGTCGAGCACGAGCAGTCGGGCCGAGGTCAGCGCCCACGTCCGCCAGTTGCTGCGGGCGGCGAGGGGAACGTCGCGCAGGGCCGTGTGGGCCAGGCAGTCGGGGCCGTCACCGAACACGACGACGTCCGGCGGCAGGTCGGCCCCGCCCGGATCGTCCTCGATCCCCGCCACGAGACCGACGGCCACGTTCGCCGCTCCGCGACCGAGCGCTCCGAGTCCCCTGGAGACCGCGCCCGCCCGCGGCTGGCCCTTCTCGTCCAGCCGCGCGACGTCGTAGACGAACCGGCTACCGTGGGCGGCCCACAGCACCGTCTCGCCCTCTGCGACCACTTGTCGGGCCAGCGTGGCCGGCCCAGGGGCGTCGGAGAAGCTCATTACAGGTTGAACCCTCGCTCGATGTCCTCACGACGCTGTTCCTCGTCGGAGGTCGTGGCCTCGTGGTAGCCGCGCTTGATCCCCTGCTCGACGGCGGCGCCCGGCAGGTTCTCCATCGCGGCGTTGTACGCCGCGGTGGTCTTCCTCGTCGTGCCGCTCATGCCCAGGGTACGAAGGCCGAGCTCGCTCAGGTTCGTCGCGAGGGCGTCGGAGCCGGTGTCGCTCAGTCCCCTCCGGCCCACGAAGCGGTTCGACGTGATGGAGTTACCGGCTTCGTCGGCGTTGGTGACGATGCGGTACAGCGGGCTCTGCGACCCGAGCCGACGGTGCAGCATGCCGCCACCTCGCATGTTCTGCAGCCGCTGCGACTGCTGCATGACCCGACGCAGCGGCCCGTTGCGGAGGGTCACCAGGATGTCCTCAAGCTTGTTCACCAGTGGCCCGAGCTTGCTGAAGAGCTCCCTGACCTTCATGCCGAGCCGGGTTCCGGTGATGCCGACCTGTGCGGTGGTGGTGGCACTCGCCGCGGCCACCGAGGCGCCGGCGGTGATCCACGAGGCCGCGAGCGCGGCCAGCCACTCGATGATGAGCCCCATCACCAGCTCGGTCAGGAAGTCGACCACCGTCTCGACGAACAGGTCGAACAGATCGGCGGCCGTCTCAAGGATCTGCTGGAGGTCCCTGATCTCGTCGGCGAACGCGGCGGAGCCGTCGCCGAATTCGGTCATCTGAGTGCGGAAAGCGTCCCCGGCCGGGCCCTGCCACGCCTCGGCGGTGGCCTCGGCCCGCTTCTTCTCGTCTTCACCAACCGTGTCGAGCCATTCGGCGACCTTCGCCCAGCCCTCGGCGGTGCTCCGCATCTGGTCGGGGTCGCCGACGGCGGGTTCGAGGATGAACTCCACGAGCGGACTGATGACGATGCTGACGAGGAAGCCCAGCCCGTTGTCGAAGAACGCCTGGCCCGGACTGGTGATGAGCTGGAGCTGCTCCATCCGCATGTGGACGGTGTCGATGACGATGTCCGGCGGGCTGGAGGCGGTGGAAAGGCTTTGGGACGCGCTCATCCACGACGAGCCGTAGCCGCCGTGCTGCTCCAGGTAGCTCCGCCTGCCGTCGTCGCCTGCCGAGTTGAGGTCCGCCAGCGAGCCCGGCCCGGAGCTGACCTGCGACAACGCGCTGTCGATCTGCTTCATGCCGTCGACCACCGCGTCGTCGGATTGCTGGTACATCTTGGCGGCCTGAACGGTCTTCTCCGCGATTTCCTCGAGGAAGTTCTTGGCGTCACTGGCCAGGCCCTGGCACTCCTCCAGGTTGTTGAAGTAGGTGCGCACCAGGAACTCACCGAGTGGGCCGAAGCAGTCGTCGCTGACCCGTGCCTGTTCGAGCAGTCTCTCCAGACTCGCGAAGTTCTCGGAGGCGGCCTGCGAGCCCTTGCTGTGTTCGAGGAGAGCCTCGGCATGTACTTCGTAGCCGGTCACGATGTCCTCACTTTTCGTTGCGGAGCGGGGCGTTGACGAGAGCCGACGGACTCAGCGCAGGATCGGGCCGTTGAAGTCGTCGTCGTCCAGCTCCTCCACGGGGCGCCGAGTACGAGGAGTCGACCTGATGGGGCGCTGGACCGGCTGCTGGGTGGGCGGCGGGCCCGCCTGCTGGCCCGGCTGTTGGGTGGAGGGCTGGCCCGGCTGCTGACCCGGCAGGGGCAACGAGGACGCGGGCGGCGGTGTGCTCGGGCCGAGCGGAGTCACGCTCTGCGCCCGGAACGCCTCCTTGAACTGTTGCATCTTGTCGCCGAGGATCGGTTCCACCGTGGCCTGCATCGCCGCCGCGGCCTGCTGAGTGGCCTGTCGGATGGTGGCCAGGATCTCCTGTTGCAGCTGGGTGTGGCTGCGGCGCATGGCCATGGGCGAGAGCTGAAGTCCCAGCACCGCGCCCGACGGCGCCACCGTCACCGTCACCGAGCCGTCGGAGTTTCGGGCGTGTCCTTTCAGCTCGGCGAGCTTCTCCTTGAGCTCGGCCGCTTTCTTGGCCTGCTCCTGGAAGGAGCGCAGAGCCTGCTCCAGCCGTTCCTCGCTACCCACGACACTCCTTATGGATTTTTGGGGTTTCAGCCTGTTCGGACGCGTGGGGAGGGACATCGGTTCCGGTCACGCCGGCTGATCTCGCCCCAGGTACCTCCCGGCCCGCGGCGATGGGTAGCTTACGGAAAAGAGCCCGACGAGACAGGCGGTCATGACATCGGAGACTGACAGAGAGACCACCGAGCGCCCAGCGGGCGGTGACGCGACGGCGGACGGTGTGAGGGCCGAGCCGTCGCCCGGTAGTGCCTCACCGGCATCGAGGCCGTCCTCTTCGAAGCGGAGTGATCGCGGCACGTGGCTCGTCGGGGCGTTGGCGCTGCTGGTCGGCTGTGTCTTCGTCGCCGTGGACCTGGCCTTCAACCAGGGCAAGCTCATCGCGCCGATCGACGACGCCTACATCCACCTCCAGTACGCCAGTCAGCTGGGCTCGGGGCATCCGTTCGAGTACAACACCGGCGATCCCGTCTCGACGGGCGCGAGCAGTCTGCTGTACGCCTTCGTGCTCGCCGCCGCCCACGCCGTCGGGTTCACGGGCACCGCGTTGTTGGCGTTCGCCGTGGCATTCGGGGTCGTGTGCTTCGCCCTCACCACGGTGCTCGTGGCCAAGCTGGGCACGGCCCTCGTCGGCCGGGCGGTGGGGCTTTGGGCCGGTGTGCTCACGGCCGTGAGCGGCCCGCTGCTGTGGGGCGCGGCCAGCGGCATGGAGGTCGGACTGACGTCGGTGCTGGCCACCGGCGCCGTGTTGGCCTTCGTCCGTGAGCGGGACGCGGCGCGATTCCGCCTGACGCCCGCGCTCGCCGCGTTGCTGGCCCTCGTGCGGCCGGAGGGCCTGTTCTTCGCCGTCGCGCTGTGCGCCGCGATGGTGTGGACTTCCCTGCGTGCTCACGGCCCGCGGCTCGGCCGCCTCGTGGCGTGCTGCGCGCCCCTGCTCGTGGGGGCGGCACAGTACGCGTTCTACCGGATCGCCACGGGCACCTTCAGCGCCAACGGGGTGCAGTCGAAGTCCCACCTCTACGACCGGCCGATCTTCTACTTCGGCGAGTTCGTCGACCGCACGTTCGCCAACGTCCGCGTGGTGGTCGACCACTTCAACGGTCTCAACAACACCGACTTCGCCTTTCCGTTCGCGCTGGTGTTCTTCCTCGTGGGCATCGGCTACCTGCTGGTGACGCGCCCCGAGTGGCGGCCGCTCGGGACCGCCATGGTCGCCGGATTCGCGCTGGTCGTGCTGTCGGCGTCGACGCTGAGCACCGCGCTCGTGCACGAGCTGCGGTACTTCCAGCCGTTCCTGCCGCTGTTTTTCGTGTTCGCCGCGATCGGCGGTTACGCGCTCACCCGGCTCGTCCCGCGCGAACGCGAGCGCAGGTTCACGCTGTACGCCGTGCTGCTCGTAATGGTGCTGTTCACGGTGGTGGCCACCCCCACGTGGGCGGTCCGCCTCGGGCGGCAGGCGGCCACCATCCGCGACACCGACGTGTCGGTGGGCGCGTGGATCAGCGGCAACCTGCCGCCCGACGCCGTCGTGGGGGTCAAGGACGTCGGGGCCATCGCCTACTTCGGTGAGCGTCGGGTGGTCGACACCATCGGCCTCGCCACCAACGGCTTCGCCGAGGCCAGCAACAACGGCCCCGGAAGCCTGTACGAGAAGTTGCGGTCCCTGCCGCCCGAGCAGCGGCCCACCCACTTCGCCGTGTACGAGCCGTGGCCGGGCGCCTCGATGCAGTCGTTCGTGGACACGGGGGTGTTCGCCTCACCGCCGTTGATCACTTTTCCGGTGCGTACCCCGCCGGATCTGAACAACCGCCGCATCGTGCCGTTCACCGAGACGAGCGTGTACCGCGCGGACTGGACGTTGGCCGGTAGCGGGGACCGGGCCCCCGTCAGCGGCCGGGTCAGGGACTACCTCAACGTCGGTTCCCTGGAAAGCGAGCAACGGCACGACTACGAGGTGCGTGCCCAGCAGCCCGGTTGGCAGCCCTACACGGTGCTGCGCAGGCAGGGCGACGTCATTGACAGCGGACGAACCGTCGTGGGCGGGGAGAGCTTCACGGTGACCGGCCTCACTCCCGGCCAGCCGTTGCGGATCGCCACGCGCGTGCTGTCGGCCGCGGCGAACCCGGAGAACCGCGAGGTGAAGGTGCGGGTCGACGGTCGTGACGCGGGAGTGTGGCGGTTGCCCGACTCCCCCGAGGCGTGGATGACCACCGAGTTCACGGTGGCCGGTGATTTGATCACCTCACCGGAGGTCACCGTCGAACTGGGGCCCGTCCGTCCGCTGCTGTCGCCCTACCCCGAGTACACGTCCTTCGGGTACTGGTTCGTGCAGTGACGGACCTTTAGATCGGCAGCTTGCGGAAGATCGGGCGCGGCACGTGCCGCAGCACCGACATGACGAAGCGGAACGCCCCCGGCGCCCACACCAGGTCCTTGCCCTCGCGGGCGGCCTTCACGGCGATCTCGGCCACCTGCGGAGCGGTCTGCTCCAGCGGGGCCTTGGCCATGCCCTCGGTCATCTTCGTCCGCACCTGGCCGGGCCGGACCACGGTCACCGACACGCCGTAGGGGCGCAGCGCCTCGCCGAGTCCGAGGTAGAAGCCGTCGAAACCGGCCTTCGTGGAGCCGTACACGAAGTTCGAGCGGCGCACTCGCTCGCCGGCCACCGAGGACAGCGCGATGATCTTGCCGTGCCCCTGCTTCCGCAGCTGCTGTGCCAGCGGCACGCCGACCGACACGGCGGCGGTGTAGTTCACGGTGGCGAGCCGCACCGCCGTGGCGTGGTCCTGCCACGCCTGCTCCGCGTCACCGAGCAGGCCGAACGCCACCACGGTGATGTCGATGTCGCCGTCGGCGAACGCCCGGTCGAGCACGGCGGGGTGGGAGTCGGTGTCGAGCGCGTCGAAGTCGATGCTCGTCACCTCGGCGCCCGCGGCCTTCAACCGCGAGACCGCCTCGTCGCGACGCGGCGACGGGCGGGCGGCGAGCACGATCCGCAGCGGCCGCGCGGCGAGGTACTTCTCCGCGATCGCGAGCGCGATGTCCGAGGTGCCACCGAGCAGCAGCAACGACTGAGGGTTGCCCACGGCGTCGATCACAGTCCGAGCCTCCTGGCCATGTCGGAGATGAAGATGCGGTCGGGGTCGACGGACTGCCGGATCTTGCGCCACTCGTCCAGCCTCGGATACATGCGCTGGAACGTCTCGGCCGAGGTCCGCGAGTCCTTCGCCGTGTAGAGGCGTCCGCCCGCGGCCAGTACCTCGGCGTCGAGCTCGTCGCAGAACTCGGCGAGACCGCGCTTCACCGGAAAGTCCACACTGAGCATCCAGCCCGGCGACGGCCACGACAACGGCGCGGGGTTCGCCTCACCCATCCGCTTGATGACGTTGAGGAAGGAGTAGTGCCCCGAGTTCGCGATCCGGCGGCAGAGCTCCTTGAGCGCGTCCTCGCGCCCGAACGGCACCGAGAACTGGTACTGGAGGAAGCCTCGCGGGCCGTACCCGCGGTTCCATTCCCGCAGCATGTCGAGCGGGTGGTAGAACTGCGTCAGGTTCTGGATCTTGCCGCGGGTGCCCTTCTTCGGCACCGTGCGATGCCACAGCTCGCCGAGCGCCGTCGCGGTCAGGCGGTTCACCATTCCGTTGGGGAAGATGTCCGGAACGGTCATCAGCACGGGCGCGTCGAACTTGAGCGGATCGGCCTTCAGCTTGTCGGGAAGCTGGTCCACCGTGGCCAGCGAGCCGCGCGAGAACGTCGCCCTGCCGAGTCGACCGTCGCGCGAGATCAGGTCCGGCACGGCCATCGAGTAGTCGTAGTTGAGGTCGGAGCCGTTGGTGAACAGCTCCAGCGTCTCGTCGAGGTCGGCCGTGCGGTCGGCGTCCACCACGAAGTACGCCGTCTCGGTGCGCTTCATCCGGATGGTGGCGCGGACGATGATGCCGGTGAGTCCGATCCCGCCGACGGTGGCCCAGAACAGGTCCTGCTCCGGACCTTCCGGGGTCAGGGTGCGGATCGAGCCGTCGGCGGTGAGCAGGTCCATCGAGACGACGTGGTTGCCGAAACTGCCCGCGCTGTGGTGGTTCTTGCCGTGGATGTCGTTGGCGATCGCGCCACCGATCGTCACCTGGCGGGTGCCCGGTAGCACCGGGACCCACAGCCCGTACGGCAACGCGGCGCGCATCAACGCGTCGAGGCTCACGCCCGCGTCGAGGTCGACCAGCGCCGTGTCCGGGTCGATCGAGTGAATGCGGTCGAGCGCCGTCATGTCGACGACCAGCCCGCCGGCGTTCTGCGCCGGGTCACCGTAGGACCGACCCAGCCCTCTGGCGATCACGCCGCGCTCACCGGCCTCGGTGACGGCACGGGCGATGACGTCCACGTCTGGCGTGCTCAGGACATCGGCCGTGGTCGGCGCCGTACGGCCCCATCCGGTCAGTGTCCGCCGTTCGGTGCTCACCCGAACCAGAGTAGCGACGCTGTGATGCCTAGACTCGGACGGGACGACCGACTGCCGACGAGGTAACGCATGGTGGCTACGGATTCGCGGGCGAGTGGCACCAAAAGCGAGGTGCCCACGGCATCGCCCGGTCTGCTGACGCAGCTCTTGCGGTTCGTCCTCATCGGCGGCTTCTGCGCGCTCGTGGACTCCGGCCTGTACTGGCTGCTTCTTCAGGCGGGCGCCTGGGTGCATCTCGCCAAGGGCCTGAGTTTCATCGCCGGCACTACCACGGCCTATTTTCTTAACAGGCGTTTTACGTTTACGGCGGCACAAAAGGGCGGAGCCGGGCAGCTCGGCGGTTTTGTGCTGCTCTACACGGTGACGTTCTTCGTCAATGTGGGTACAAATGCGTTGGCCCTGCACCTGCTGCCCGACCTGCGGTGGCGGGTGGCGATCGCCTGGATCGTCGCGCAGGGCACGGCCACCAGCATTAATTTCATCATGTTGAAGTGGGTTGTGTTCAGGGAACCGCGCTCTTGACGGGCAGGCGTCGGGATCAATCGATCGGCCTGTACCTTACTGGGCGACTCCCGCGTGATTGCAATTCATTTGGAGGACTGAGGTCTCATGCCCGGTAAAGCGGCACCGGCCACCGCACCAGAGCAGGCCAAAACCGGCAAGTCGGCCGCAAGCAAGGCCGCCAGCTCAGAGAAGGCCCTGTTCTCCGAACATGCCGGCACCGGCAGGTTGCTCGCGCAGCGCGGCTTGTTCGCGGGCCCGGCCGAAGTGGTGAGCAAGGATCTCTACGCGGAGGTCGTCGGAGGGGTGGCCACCCGCGAGCGGGAGACGGTCTCGTTGGAACCGTCCGCGCGGGTCACCGGCAACACGTACTTCGGTCGTTTCCCGGCCAGCTACTGGCAGCGCTGGACCACCGCGAAGTCCGTCTCCGTCGAGGCCGACGTCACCGGGACGGGGCAGCTCGCGGTCCGTGCCTCCGACATGGAGGGCGAGCCGAGGACCGTCGTCGTCCGCACCGTGACCGACGCGAAGAACGAGCACGTGGTGCTCGAAGCTCCGTTGGACAAGTTCCTCGACGGCGGCGCGCTGTGGCTGGATTTGGAGACCGAGGCGGGGCGGCTCACGGTCACGAATGTCCGGTGGACCGTCGAGTCCCCGGAGAAGATCCGTCCCACCGCGGTCACGATCTGCACGATGAACCGCGCGGACGACTGCCTGAAGAACCTGTACGCGCTCGCCGACTCGCTGCCCGCGCTCGACACGCTCGACGCCATCTACGTCGCCGACCAGGGCACCGACACGGTCGACTCGCGCGAGGGCTTCGCGGAGGTCGCCAAGCGCCTCGGTGACAAGCTGCACTACATCAAGCAGCCGAACCTCGGCGGGGCGGGCGGCTTCACCCGAGGGCTGTACGAGGTCGCGGGCAACACCGAGACCGAGCACGCGAACGTGCTGTTCATGGACGACGACGTGCTCCTCGAACCGGACCTGATCATCCGCCTGACGGCGTTCTCCAACCGGGCCGCCAGCCCGATGATCGTCGGTGGGCAGATGCTCAACCTGCTGCACCCGAACCAGCTCCACGTCGGCGCGGAGTACGCCCGCCTCAACACGTTGGAGCCGGGGCAGCCCGTCCCGCACAGCCTCTCCACCGCGGACCTGCTCGGCGTCGACCCGGAGACCGGCAAGCCGAACCGGCAGGAGCGCAGGCTCGACGCGGGCTACAACGGTTGGTGGTCGTGCCTGATCCCCTACGAGGTGGTCAAGGCGATCGGCTACCCGATGCCGTTCTTCTTCCAGTGGGACGACGCCGAGTACAGCTACCGGGCTCGCGCGCACGGCTTCCCGACCGTGACCCTGCCCGGCGCGGGTGTGTGGCACGCCGACTTCCACTGGAAGGACTGGGACGAGTGGCACCGCTACTTCAACCTGCGTAACTCGATCATCACCGCGGCGCTGCACAGCCCGTTCGATTTGAACCTGCTCTCGCGGGTGTTGCTGGCGCAGCTCGTGCGCTACCTGCTGAGCATGCAGTACGGCCTGTCGGCGACGCTGATCACCGCGGTGGAGGACTTCCTCAAGGGCCCGGAGGTCCTGCACGACGGCGGTGTCGCCGCGATGAAGCGCATCCGGGAGATCCGTGCGCAGTACCCGGAGACCAAGCGGTACAAGCCCACCGAGGTTCCGGGCATCGCGTCCAACGACATCGGCATCATCAACACCGCGCCGAGGCCGAGCCTGCAGCGCCTCGTGCTGCTCAAGCGGATCATCTACCGGCTCCTCGGCAAGCACCGCTTCGAGCTGGGCGCCATCCCGAGCGATGAGGCCCACTGGTGGCACGTGTCGCAGTTCGAGACGGCGATCGTCACCGACGCATCCCAGGAGGGCGTGCGGGTGCGCCGCTACGACCGGCAGCGCATGTTCGAGCTCGCCAAGCGGGGTGTGCAGGTGATCAGCAGGCTGCGCAAGGAAGGCAAGCTCGTGCAGGAGGAGTACAAGCGAGCCCTGCCGCAGCTCACCAGCCGTGAGAACTGGAAGCGCCTCTACCAGCTCTGACGTGTTCGGCCGACGGGGTCGTGAGCGACGTGCTCGCGGCCCCGTCGTCGTGTTCGGGGCACGGGGTCAGCGCACCCCGAACACCTTGCCCTGGCGGTGGAGGTCGTCGATGTAGGCGGCGATCACATGGGCGAAGTTGACGTTCACCTCCCGGTCCTCGGCGGTGCGGATGGTCTCCACGGAGCCGTGTTCGAGGTGCAGGTGCAGTTGTTTGCGCAGCTCGGCCACGTCGTCGGGACGGATCGTGAAGACGAGGGGATCACCGCCGCTGACGAGGTGGAGCACGAGCGCGGGTCGCTGTTCGGCCATGTACTCAGACCAGCAGGCGAGGCCGGTGGCCGCAACGGAGTTCGCTGAGAGCGTGTCCGGTTCCTCCCCAGGAGGAGGTGAACACCTGAGTGGGTGTCATCCGACTGCTACCGTTCCTGTGCGGTAAGTGAAATTTCAATGGGGGAGTTGGGAATGGTGCAGTCGTTCTCGTTGTCGATGGCCGCGGTGGACATCCTGTTCGAGCAGCTCAAGCTCGGGCACGCGCCGTTCCCGTTCGAGGTGCCGCACCTGGGCACCACGCACACCGAGCGCGCGCAGATCAGGGAGGCGGTCTTCCGGGACCTGGAGAGTCGGGACCTGATGCGGCGCGGCAGGCTCGACGCCGACGTGGAGGCGGCGCTGGTGACGTTCGTGCGGGGCCGGATCGCGGTGTCGGCGGCGGCGAAGCTGGAAAGCGGCGAGAAGCTGTTCGCGCGCTCGGCCAGTGAGCAGCAGTTCGCGGTGTTGGGCAAGCGGGACGGCAACTTCATCGTCTTCGACCTGATCCGTCCCGAGGGGCTGGTGCCCGAGATCGTCAACCTCATCCCACCGGCTCGCCCGGCGCCCGGTCAGTCGGTGACCTTGGCGAAACCGGAACCGAAGCCGCAGACACCGCGTCACGCCGAACCCGACTCCTACGACCCGTTCGCGGGGGTGTCGGGACCGTCGTCGCGGGCGTCGGCGCAGGAGCGGGCGGTGCAGCGCATGTTCGAGAAACCGCCGAAGCAGTTGGGGCAGTTCATGGTGTTCATGCAAGGACGACGCGAGCAGCGGCGCCTCGATCCGCTGGTGTGGTTCGACACCGAGAACGGTCGCATGTTCAACACCAGCCGCAAGGCGGACGACGGTCAGACGTGGTTGACGTACGCGCCCGCCGACAACGCCCGCATCATCCAGCAACTGATGTCACAGATTCAACCGTATCTGTAGTGGCCACGGGCGCCGAGGGCTAGGTAGGAGTACCCAATCTGGCCGAAAGCGCCCGAGCGCGAAGTTTCCGGCCGGTAGACTGCGCACGGCCGTAGCCGTCGAGCGGGGGCGAGGATATGCCGATTTTTGGTGAGCCGGCGAAGACAGGTGCTCAGGGTGAGGGAGTGTTCGCTGCGCTGCTCAACACCAAGAACGTCAACGAGATGGCGTCCGAAGCCAGAGCAATGCTCGATTCGGCGAATTCCGGTGGTTTCCGAGTGAGCGGCGACGCAGCGGAGCCGATTCGAAAGGTGCCCCGTGAGATCGCCGAGGATGTCGAGAAGATGTCGGCGCGCTTACGTAGGCTGGCTCAGAAAGAGCCAGCTCTCGGTGATCACCCGTACGGTAAGCAGATAGCCGAATTTCAACGTCGTGCTACCGCGGTTGAGTCGGACTCGCCTGCTCAAGTCCTCGAGGAGTTGCGGGGAGTTCTACTTGGCGCTGATAAGGCTCTTGAAGTGGCGGTAAATAAGTATCGAGAAGCAGAAGAGTCGGCAGCGTCCTCCATCAAGGTTGAGCAGGTTTGAATATGATGAGCTTTTCCCGTAAAGGTCTTTCTTTTTTATTTCCTTTGACGCTTGCCGGGGTGGTAGCTGCGGGATGTGGCCAAGAGGAGTCGGGTTCAGCTTCGGTGGCGACGGAAGATTCGTTTCCCGTGTCTTCGCCCCAGGGATCGACATCGAACAAAGAAGTAAATTCCCCTGTCGATCCTTGCGCACTGCTGTCTGCGAGCGAGATCGCGCAATATGGTGATTTCAATAGTCCCGAAAAGAGTAAACTGGACGGAGATCCAGTTTGTTCTTGGTCTGTTTCGAAAAGTTCCGTAGAAGATGTCGAGGCTCCGATTGTGGACCTGACTTACATCGCGGATCTTGATGTAGATGACGTTGTCGATCTGGGCAATGGGGTCGAATCTGCAAGCATGGAAAACGGGCGAGAGGTTGTCCGGATGTACGGCTTTAATTCCGTCATAGGGACTCCGGACTGCCTTATCGCAATGGAGATTAGAAACGGTTCTCGGCTTGATGTGATGGTGAGTAGAACTGCCGATCCGTGCGGGCTTGCCGAGAAGGTCGTTGAATTAGTTGATCCCAAGCTTCCTCGGGGGTGACGACAGTGGCGGAAGAGCCGCAGATGAGCGCGGAAGAATTCATCAACCTTCCCGCGCAGGAGATCCGGGACTACCTCAGCTCGGGCAAAGTCCCTCCGGCACTCACTCCGGAGCAGATAGCACAACTTCCTCCGGGGACCGAGATGACCTACGCGATGCAGAGGTCCTTGGCGGAAGGGATGCTGATCGTTCCGACTGTGAACGCCAAGAACTTCGGGGCGGCCCAGATCGCGGAGAAGGAACGGCAGAGCGAACTTGCACGCTACGACGTCGAGTACCGCGACGGAGTGCCGGCCTCCGACTCGGACTACCGGGGCTACGACCATGCGGTTCTGAAGTCTTATGTCGAGTCCATCAGGGGCGAGGACATCACCGTCTACGCGGACACCTATCACGATCTCCACAACCTGTTCCAGCGGCTGTCCGACGAGCTGCGGCAGGCGGTCGGCAAGTCGAAGGCGGGTTGGGAAGGTGAGGCCGCCGACGGAGCCCACAACTACTTCACGAGTCTTTCGGACTGGTCCGAGGGGAACTCCCAGAACGCGCGCATGGCCTCCGAGATCATCGCTGCCGAGAGCGAGGCCGCCGTCCGGGCACGCAACGCTATGCCCGACCCCGTCCCGTTCGACCTGGAACGGGAGATGGACAACTTGGGCAGTAACGGGCTCAGCTTGATCGAGGACTTCCTGCGGATCCAGCAGAAGCAGGAGGAGAGTCGGAGCAAGCACGACGAGGCCGTGCAGGTCATGACTCAGTACGACTTCGATCTTCAGGAGGCCGGCAACAAGCAGCCCGTGTTCGCCGAGCCTCCGAAGTTCGAGGGAGCTTCCGGGTCCGGCGGCACCAACGCCAGCGGGGTCATCACGATCGGCGACCCGAGCACGAGTGCCTCCGGCTTCTCGGGTGGGGTGACGGGTTCTTCCGGTGGTTCCGTGAACGTCCCGTCCGGTGGGCCCGGCACCGGGCCTTCCGGTGGCAGCGGCGGTTCCTTCACGCCGGTCGCGCCGGGGGTGAGCACCGGCGCGGGTCCGCGTCCCGGAACGACGCGCCCGTCGGGGCTCCAGCCGAATGGCTTGCGGCCGTCGTTCCCCGGCGGACGTAACAACAACCGGAGCACGTTCGGGCCGGGCGGTGGCGGCGGTTTCGGGCCGATGCCGATGGGGCCGGGCGGTGGATTCGGTCCCGGAGGCGGTCCCGGCGGCGGTGGCTACGGCGGTGGCCGGATGTCCGCGGGCGGGTTCGGGCCGGGCGGTGGCGCGGCCGGTCCCGGTGCCGGGCCGGGTGCCGGGGCGGCCACCGGTGCGAAGCCGATGGGTGGCCCCGTGGCGGGTCCCGGAGGGGCCGCGCCCGGTGCGGCGGCAGCCGCTCGCGGTGCCGGTATGGCAGGTGGCCCGATGGGCGCGGGCGGTGCCAAGGGCAAAGGTGACGAGGACAGCGAGCACCAGCGCCCCACCTACCTCGTGGAAGCCGACCCCGACGAAGTCTTCGGCACCAGCCAACGCACGGCGCCGCCCGTGATCGGCGCCTGAGCGACAACCTCCACCGGCGGACACGCAGTGGAAGGCGTGTCCGCCGGTTCGTGTCTCCACGTTCCGTCAATCGCAGAAGAAAGGTCAGTTTTGACGAACCGCCGGCGCGGAGGCAGGACGATCGCTTTGGTCCTCGCTTCCGGCATGCTGATCACCGGATGCTCACTCTTCCAGTCCAGCCGCAGTATCGAGCCGTGTGACCTGCTGAGCTCCTCGGAACTTTCGTCCTTTGGCAACTACGGGAGCCCGGAGAGAACGAGCAGGAGCAACTACAAGGAGTGCACCTGGCGCAACTCCACCACGGAACCGTTTTTGAACACGGTGATGCCGCAGGTGGGTGTCCGGGTCTCTCCCGACACGAGATTCCAGTCCCAGGTGACGGGACAGACCGCCGACGGGCGGCCCCTCAAGGAACGGCAGACCGACGCCACCTGCACGGTGACGCTGTCCGTGTTCAAAAAGCCCACGCGGAAGAAGAAGGGCATCGTCGAGATTTCCGTGGCGATGCCCGACCCCAAGGACAACTGCGTGACGGCTCACAAGCTCGCCGACATCGTCTCCCCGAAGCTGTACTGAAAAAACGGCGGTGGCGTGGTCCGTCCCACGCCACCGCCGGATGTCGCCTCAGTATCGGAAGAAACGTTCTCTACGCCCCTGGCGCACCAGCTTCAGCCACTCGACGAACGACTTCGGGTCCCGTTTGACGCCCACGAAGTACAGGCCGAAGCGCAGCAGCTCCAACGCGCCGAGCTTGCGCATGCCCGGCTGCGACAGCAGGAAGCCGCGGTTGCGATAGGTGTAATACCGCTTGACCGCGTTCTCCGGGTCCTGCGCGTGGAAGCGGCCGCCGAGCATGGGCTTGAACTCGTCCGAGCCGTTCGGGTGCAGGTACGCGGTGCGCAGCGAGGTCCCGAACGGCAGCCCGGAACGCACCAGCCTGCGATGCATTTCCACTTCGTCGCCCCGGACGAACAGCCGCAGGTCCGGCACGCCGGTCACGTCGAGGGTCGAGGCACGGAAGAGCGCACCGTTCATGAGCGACGCGATGCCGGGCAGGAAGTCGGTGCCGAGTTCCGCTGTCGAACGCTTCCACGTGAGGCCGCGTCGCAGTGGGAACGCGAGTTTCTCCGGAGCGTCGATGCTGGTCACCATCGGGGAGACCTCGGCGAGGCTGCGCCGTTCCGCCTCCTCCAGCAGCACCTGCAGCACGTTCTCGTCGGCGGGCCTGCCGTCGTCGTCGGCGAGCCACACCCAGTCGGCTCCCATCGCGAGGGCGTGCAGCATTCCCAACGCGAATCCGCCCGCACCGCCCAGGTTGTGGTGCGAGGGCAGGTAGGTGAACGGCACCCCGCAGTTGGCCACGACGTCCCGTGCGGGCTGGTCGGGGCCGTTGTCCACCACCACGAGGTGGTCCACCGGCCGGGTCTGGGCGGCGAGGACCTTGAGTGACTCCGCGAGCAGGTCACGGCGATGCCGGGTGACCACCACGGCCACCACCGCACCCGCCGGCAAGGGCTTCGACTCCACGTCAGGCACCGCTCGTCGCCGAGGCTTGTTCGAGCCGGTCGAGAGTCTCCTGGCTGACGTTCTCGAACGGGTCCTTGCCCTTGTAAGCGGTGAGGACCTCCCGCAGCGAGCCCTGCATCTTCATCCGGCCCTCCTCCATCCAGATGGCCGACGTGCACAGCTCCAGCAGCAGGTCGTCCTGGTGGGACGCGAACACCAGCAGACCCGAACGCTTGACGAGGTCGACGAGCCGGTCGCGGGCCTTGTTGAGGAACGCCGCGTCAACCGCGCCGATGCCTTCGTCGAGCAGCAGGATCTCCGGATCGATGGAGGTCACGACGCCGAGCGCGAGACGCACCCGCATACCCGTGGAGTAGGTGCGCAGCGGCATCGACAGGTAGTCGCCGAGCTCGGTGAACTCGGCGATGTCGTCGATGCGCTTTTCCATCTCCTTGCGCGACATGCCCAGGTACAGGCCGCGGATCAGGATGTTCTCGTAACCCGAGATCTCCTGGTCCATGCCGACGCCCAGGTCGAACACGGGGGCCACGCGGCCCCGCACCCTGGCGGCACCACGGGTGGGTTCGTAGATACCGGAGAGCAGGCGCAGCAGCGTGGACTTGCCCGCGCCGTTGTGGCCGACGAGCGCCACGCGGTCACCGCTTTTGAGCGACAGGTTGATGTCGTGCAACGCCTCGATGATCGGCACTCGGCTCTCGGTGCCGATCTTGCCTCCGACCTTGCCGAGGACCCGCTTCTTCAGTGACCGCGTCTTGGCGTCGAAGATCGGGAAGTCGACGTAGGCGTTACGAACGTCAATGCTGATCATGAATTGTCACACCCAATACGAGACGCGGGCACGGTAGTTGCGCATGACCACGAGCGCGAGCAGCCAGCCGACGACGGTGATGCCGCCGACGATGGCGTAGTGGTGCCAGCTCACGCTGTTGCCGATGAGAGGCGCTCGGACCACCTGGATGAAGTGGTAGAGCGGGTTCAGCTCGGCAACCCAGTCGCGCCAGTCGGCGCTGCTTCCGAACTTGTCCTTCAGGATGTCGGTCGTCCAGACGATCGGCGTCATGAAGAACAGCAGGTTGATCAGGCTCGACACGACCTGCGGGATGTCGCGGAAGCGGGTGGAGGCGATGCCGAACAGCAGCACCACCCAGCCCGCGTTGAGGGCGAGCAGCGCGAAGCCCGGGATGGCGAGCAGGACGTCCCAGTTCAGGCCCGGGTGCGACATGCCGTCCTCGGTCATCGTGTAGTTCGGCGTCGTGATGTCGCTCCAGAAGATGGCGACCACGATGAAGTAGATGACCATGTTGTGGGCGAACATGATGCTCTGCCGCCACACGGTGCGCAGCGCGTACACCGACAACGGTGCGGGCAGGTGCTTGATCAGGCCCTCGTTGGCGATGAACGTGTCGGTGCCCTCGGTGAGGCAACCGAGGATGAAGTTCCAGACGATGAAGCCCGTGGTGATGTAGGGCAGGAAGGTGCCGACGGCGGCGCCGAAGAGCTGCGAGTACAGCAGACCGAGCCCCAGCGCGGTGACCCCCATGCTGATGGTGATCCACAGCGGACCGAGCACGGACCGGCGATAGCGCTGTTTGATGTCTTGCCAGGCCAGGTGGCCCCAGAGCTCGGGTTGCTTGAAGCCGTTTTTGATGTCCGACAGCGCGCGGCCGAAGGTCCGGCTGTCCGAGGTGGGAGGTGCCGACGTCATCGATGTCGTCTCTGTGGGGTCGACGGTGCTTGTGGCGTGCACGGCATATGAGGGTACTTGCGTCCGTGGACGGCGATCGCGCGGTCCGCCCGAACGTCGGTTCGGACCCTTTTCGTGGATGTTATCGCAGGTAGTGAGCTTGGAAAGATGAAGTGAGATCGGCGTGAAGAAAGCGAGAGCTTTTTGGGAAGCTTGCCGACGTTGACACTTTGTGTTGATCCAGGGTGTACGTGGAGCACACGGGTGGGAGCCCTGATAACTTCCGCCGCATGACTTCTGGTGTCCTCACGCCCAGCCTGATGGTGAGCCTGCTTCAGGCGTACGCGGAACGTCCGGACCCTCGGTCCGTTGCCGTGGTGGGGAACCAGCCGCTCGCTCCGGACCCCGAGCGCGCCAAGGCCATCGACTCGTGCGACTTGGTGATCCGGGTCAACGGGTTCGTGTGCGACGAGCCGGACGCGCCCCCGGCCGTGGGTTCGAAGACGCATGTCGTGGTCTTCAACCGTGCGTTGCGCGCGACGAAGTGGGTGTTCACGAACTACCGTTCCCGGCTGTATCTCATGGTGGAACCCGGCAGGCTGCACTGGGAGCCCGAGGACATTCCCGAGTGGTGGCCGGCGGACCTGGGCTTCGTGCCGGTGTCGAACACCGAGGTGACCCTGCCGTTGTCGGAGGCACTGGGCCTGTCCAGTCGTGAGGAGGCGGCCTGGGCCACCACGGGCACGATGGCGGCGTGGATCGCGCGGTCGTCGTTCCCGGACGCCGACCTCGTGTTGGCGGGTTTTTCGTTCGTGGACGACCCTCACCAGACGTCGTGGCAGCACGCCGCGGGCGATTCCTGCATCGTCGGGCCGGAACACCGCATCGCGCTGGAAGGCGCGCTCATGCAGTCGTGGATCGACGCGGGTTCGGCCCGGCTGCTTCGCTGACCTTTCCCCGGATTCCACTCCACGTACCGAAGGACGAACTGATGACCTCGACGAACGCGCTCGCCATGCTCCGTGCCCGCCTGGGCAACAGACTCGCCCGTTTCGTGGACTTCCGCATCGGGGAACTCACCCGCGGGCGGTTGGACAACCACGAGGAGCGGATCACCGAGCAGGAACACTGCACGGTCGACCACCGCCGCAGGCTCGACGCGCTGGAGGCCGGGCTCGACCGGGTCCGTGGTGATCTGTTGTGGACCACGGGTGAGGTGAAGCGGCTCATACCGCACGTCGCCGCACAGGAGGCACGGTTGGAGGATCTGCGGGAGCGGATCTCCCTGACCCCGGTGAGCGACGACAAGCAGGCGGCGGAGGCGCGCACGCTGATCGAGGAGATCCAGCGGCAGCACGCACAGATCCGGGTGCGGCTCTCGGGCATCGCCCGCTACGAGGACCGCCTCCGGGTGTTGGAGGAGAAGATGGCGAAGGACCGAGCCACGGAGACGGCGGACTGACATGTTGCGTCCCGCGACCGATGCCGACGTCGAGGTCATCCGGCGCTGGCGTAACCACCCGAAGGTCCGCCGCGCCAGTTTCACGACCCACGAGATCGGGCCGGAGGAGCACCGGGCCTGGTGGGAGCGTGTCAGCGCGGACCCGACCCGGCGGGTGCTGATCTTCGAGCGGGAGGGCAGGCCCGCCGGGGTGGTGTTGTTCACGGGCGTCGGTTCCGAGCTCGTCGAGTGGAGCAAGTACGTCGACGTGGACGGCCTCGGCTCGGATCGGTCGGCCGCGTGGGAGCAACTGGAGTACGAGGCGATCGACTACGCCTTCGACGTCCTCGGCGCTCGACGGATCGGCGCGGCGACGTTGGCGACGAACAAGCCCGTGCTGAGCCTGCACGCCAGGACGGGATTCACCGAGGTCCGCCGCTACACCCGCGAGGTCGACGGCGAGGCCAGGCAGGTGGTCTGGAACGAGCTGTCCGCGGAGTCGTGGCGGGCCCGGAGGGAGAACTCGGATGCGTGAGATACGGATCGGCGACCACGTGATCGGCGACGATCACCCGCCTTTCGTGATCGCCGAGATGTCCGGCAACCACAACGGGGACCTCGATCGTGCGCTGGCGATCGTCGACGCGGTCGCCGACAGCGGGGCGCACGCGCTCAAGCTGCAGACCTACCGCGCCGACACGATCACGATCGACGTCGACCGGCCGGAGTTCCGTATCGACAACGACAGGTCGCTGTGGAACGGCGAGAACCTGTACCGCCTCTACGAGCGTGCGCACACGCCGTGGGAATGGCACGAGAAGTTGTTCGCGCGGGCCGGGGAGCGGGGGTTGGAGGTGTTCTCCAGCCCCTTCGATCCGACGGCGGTGGAGTTGCTGGAATCCCTCGACGCGCCCGCGTACAAGATCGCGTCGTCGGAGATCGTGGACCTGCCGCTGATCGAGTTGTGTGCTCGCACGGGCAAGCCGTTGGTGATCTCCACCGGCAAGGCGACGATCGCCGAGATCGACGCCGCCGTGCGGACGGCGAGGGAAGCGGGCAACGACCAGATCCTGCTGCTGGGCTGCACCGCGTCCTACCCGGCTCCCGCGAGTGACAGCAACCTGCGGGCTCTGCCGGTGCTGCGGCAGGCGTTCGGGGTGCCGGTCGGGCTGTCCGACCACACGATGGGCATCGGTGTCCCCGTCGCCGCCGTCGCTCTCGGGGCTCGTGCGATCGAGAAGCACGTCACGCTGGCTCGCGACGACGGCGGCGTGGACTCCGCGTTCTCGCTGGAGCCCGCCGAGTTGGCGGCGCTGGTCACCGAGAGCCGGCGGGCCTGGGAGGCGTTGGGGACGTCCACGGTGGGGCCGAAGGAGAGCGAGCGGGGCGGCCTGCGTATCCGCCGCTCCCTCTACGTCGTGGAGGACGTGAAGGCGGGTGAGCCGGTGACCGAGCGCAACGTGCGGTCGATCCGGCCCGCCGGTGGCCTGCCGCCCGCGGAGCTTCCCACCGTGCTGGGGCGGACCTTCCGCGTCGACGCGGCCAAGGGCACCCCGCTGACGTGGGATCTGATCTAGCCCCGATCAGGCGCCGAAGAAGGAGCGCACGGCGTCGATCACGCGGTCGACGTCGGAGTCGGTGAGGTCGGCGAACAGCGGCAGCGAGATCTCCTGGGAGTAGTACGTCTCGGCGTTGGGGCACAGGCCCCGCCGGTAGCCGAGGTCCTCGAACACCGGATGCCAGTAGGCGGGAATGTAGTTGACCTGCACCCCGATGCCCTGCGCGCGGAGGTGGTCGAACAACTCCCTGCGCCTGCCCTCCAGCACCCGCAGCGGGTAGAGGTGCCACATCGGGTTGGCCTCGGCGCGGCACGCCGGGGTGAGCACGCCCGCCACGTCCTTCAGTCCCTCGTCGTACCGGGCGTGCAGCTCGGCTCTGCGATGCTTGAACGCCGCGAGACGACGAAGCTGGCTGGAGCCCAGCGCGCACAGCACGTCGGGGAGCCGGTAGTTCAGCCCGAAGGCGTGCACTTCCTGGTGCCAGGAGCCCTCGTCCGGATACCGCTGGCGGTCGCGGTCGCGCACGAGCCCGTGATTACGGAACACGCGGGCGCGATCGACCAGCTCGGGTACCGGGCTCACCACCGCGCCCCCCTCGGCGGTGGTGAGGTTCTTCGTGGCGAAGAAGGAGAACGTGGTGAGGTCGGCCAGCGACCCGACGGGCCTGCCCCGCCAGGTGCTGCCGATGGAGTGGGCCGCGTCCTCCAGCAGCAGGGCTCCCACCGAGTCGGCCACGTCGCGAAGGGCGTCGAGTTCGGCGGGATGCCCCGCGTAGTCGACGGCCGCGAGGACCTTCGTGCGTTCGGTGACCGCGGCGCGTGCGGCGGCCGGGTCGAGGTTGCCGGTGTCGGGTTCGACGTCGGCGAACACGATCTTGGCCCCGTGCAGGGCGGCCGTGGAGGCCGTGGCAACGAACGTGAGTGGGCTGGTCACCACCTCGTCGCCGGGACCGACGCCCGCAGCGGCGTAGGCCACGTGCAGGGCGGCGGTGCCCGAGGTGACGGCCACCGCGGGCGTGCCGCCGGTGTGGTCGGCGAGGTCGGACTCGAACCGGGTCACGGCGGGACCGGTGGTCAGCCAGTCGCCGCGCAGGACCTCGATGACGGCGGCGATGTCGGACTCGTCGACCGACTGACGGCCGTAGGGCAGGAAGTCACTCATTCTCGGCGATCAGCTTCCTGATCTCGTCGGTGGACAGCCACAGGTCGTTGGTGTCGGAGCGGTAGGAGAAGCCCTCCGGCACCGGCACGCCGTCCTCGGGAGGTTCGTAGCCCCAGCCCGCGATGTGGGGCTGCACGACGTAGCGGTCGCCGAGCCGCAGGGTGCGTCGCGAGTCGTCGGGCGCGATCATCTCCTCGTGCAGCTTCTCGCCGGGGCGGATGCCGACCTCGTGCATCGGGCTGCCCGGCGCGATGGCCTGGGCGAGGTCCACCAGACGCATGCTCGGGATGCGGGGGACGTAGAGCTCGCCACCGCGCATGAGGTCGAAGGAGTCGACCACGAACCGCACGGCCTGCGGCAACGTGATCCAGAACCGTGTCATCTCCTTGTGGGTGATCGGCAGTGACTCGCCCCGTTCGGCCAGCGACCGGAAGAGCGGGATCACGCTGCCGCGGGAGGCCATCACGTTGCCGTACCGCACGACGGAGAACCGGGTCGGGTGCGCGGCGGCGTAGTGGTTCGCGCTGATGAACATGCGGTCGGCACACAGCTTCGTGGCGCCGTAGAGGTTGATGGGGCTCGACGCCTTGTCGGTGGACAACGCGACGACTTTCTTCACACCGGTGTCGATGGCCGCCTCGATGACGTTCTGGGAACCCATCACATTGGTCTGGACGAATTCGAACGGGTTGTACTCGCCGGTGTCCACCTGCTTGAGAGCCGCGGCGTGCACGACGTAGTCGACGCCCTGCATGGCGCGCTCCAGCCTGCGTCGGTCGCGAATGTCCCCGAGGAACCACCGCAGTCGCGGGTCGTTGCCGAACTGCTGCCTGACCTCGTACTGCTTGAGCTCGTCGCGCGAGAGCACCACGAGCCTGCGCGGGTTCAGTTCGGCGAGCGCGTAGTCGATGAACGCCTTCCCGAACGAGCCCGTTCCTCCGGTGAGCAGAATGCTGGACCCGTCGAGCTCGGCCATCCCTACCTCCGCGATGTTGTGTTGTTGCCGCCCGACATCATGTCATTTATGCCGTCTTCACCGATCGTGAACGTCGTGATTCAGGCTCGGGCCTCCTCCACCCGGTTGCCGGGGAAGGTGCTGCGTCCGCTGGGGGAGCGGTCGGTGTTGGGCTGGGTGGTACGTGCGGCCCGGCAGGCGCGGGGCGTGGACTCGGTGGTCGTGGCCACCTCCGACGCGCCCGACGACGACGCCGTGGTCGAGGAGGCGCTCCGCCAGGGCGCGCGAGTGGTTCGCGGCCCCCTCGACGACGTGCTCGCGCGGTTCCTCGTGGCGTGTGAGCGGTATCCGGCCGACGCCGTGATGCGGTTGACCGCCGACTGCCCGCTGCACGACCCGGCGTTGCTGACCCAGGTGGTGGCGTTGTGGCGGGCCCGGCCCGAAGTGGACTACGTGAGCACCACGCTGGTGCGGACGCTGCCACGGGGGTTCGACGCCGAGCTCGTGCGGGTGCCCGTGCTGGAGGAGCAGGCGCGGCGGCCGGAGGGGCCGCACCGGGAACACGTGACGTACGGCGTGAAGAACAGCCCCGACACCTATCGCTGTCAGGGCGTCGTGGTCTCGCCCGCCGCCGACGACCTCCGGGTCACGCTGGACACGGAGGAGGACTGGGAGTTGCTCGACGCCGTGGTGCGGGAGTTGACGGCGCGGCACGGTGACGGCCCGTTCACGTGGCGGGAGGTGGTGGCGTTGCTGCGCTCCCGTCCGGACCTCGTGGCCCTGAACGCCCACGTCGAGCAGAAGAAGGTCGTCGGATGACACGGCTGTTGCTGCGGGCGGACGCGTCGCCGACGATCGGCGTCGGGCACGTCTCCCGGATGGTGGCCTTCGCCGAGGAGGCGAGGGAACGGGGTTGGACGGTGGCGTTCTCGGGAACGCTCACGGGTGCCGACTGGTTCGCCGAACAGCTCGCGGGGCTCGACGTGTCGGTGCTGCCCGCCACCGACACCGACGACGAGCGGGCATTGGCGGCCTTGACGTGCGAGTTCGGGGCCGATGTAGTGGTGGTCGACCACTACCGCATCGGTGAGCAGCGCGCGGAGGTCAACGCGGCGGGGGCCGTGCTCGTGTCGCTGGAGGGCGGCTCGTTCGGTCGCAGGGCGGCCGACGTCGTGGTCGACTCCGGGCTGGCCGAGCGGACTCGGCCGGACGACGGCTCGGCGGTCGTGCTCCGCGGGCCCGCCTACGCCCCGCTGCGGAGGCAGATCGTGCGGGCGCGCCGGGCGCGAGCGGAACGGCCGGCCGACCCGGCGGGACGACCGCCGAAGGTCGTGGTGGTGCTCGGCGGCGGCGCGGTGTGGCGGGAGGAGGTGACACGGGTGCTGTGGGCGTTGCGGGACACCGGTCTGGCGTTCGACGCGGAGGTCGTGGCCCACGGCGGCCCCGACGTGCCCGAACCCGCTCCCGGCCAGCGCTTCGCCGTGTCCACGCCGGACACTCGCCTGCCGGAACGGTTGGCTGCGGCGGACCTCGCGGTGAGCGCGGCGGGGGTGACGCTGCTCGAAGCCTGCTGCATCGGGGTGCCCACCGCGCTGGTGCTGTTGGTGGACAACCAGGAGGCGGGCTACCACGCTGCCGTGTCGAAGGGGCTCGCCGCCGGGCTGGGGGCCGCTCGTGGTGATCGGGCGCTCGCCGGTGCCTCGACGACGCTGGCCGACCTGCTCGCCGATCCCGACGGGAGGCGGCGGATGGCAGAGGCGGCCGCCGCGACCGTGGACGGTCTCGGCGTGGCACGGGTGCTCGACGTCGCGGTGAAGGCAACGACATGACCCCGGCCCGAACAGCACGTCCGGGAGGCCGGGCGGCCGCCGGGTTGGTGGCCCTGCTCCTCGGTCTCTTCGTGTTGTTCGGGGTGGGAACGTGGGCGGCGATCGAGTTCACCGTGGACGACGCCTACGTCACCTTCCGGTACAGCCGGAACCTCGCCGACGGGCACGGGCCGGTGTGGAACGTCGGTGCCGATCCGGTGGAGGGGTTCACCAACTTCGGTTGGATGGTGTTGTTGGCGCCGTTCGCCGCGCTCGAATGGCACCTCGACGCCGTGGCGAAGTTGGTGTCGATCCTGATCGGTGTGATCACGGTGGGCATGCTGGTGCGCCACGGGTACCGGCTCGGCTCCTGGGCCGCCGCGGTGGTCGCGGGTTCGGCCTTCGTGGTGTTCCTGCCGACGTATTTCCACATCGCCGCCGGGTTGGAGACCGTGGCGTTCGCGGCCGTGGTGTTGCGGGCGAGCGTGGTCGGTCTCGACGCGGTGGAGAACCGCCCGGTGCGGGCGTGGGAGCCACCGCTGCTCGCGGTGGCCGCCGGGTTGTTGCGGCCGGAGGGTGTGCTCGTGGCCGCGGTTCCGTTGGCGGTGTGGCTGTGGCGACGGCGCCGTGACGGCGTGGCGTGGTTCTGGACCGGCTCGGCCGTTGCCATGGGGGTGGGCTACTTCGCGTGGCGCTGGTCCTTCTACGGGCATCCCGTGCCGAACCCGTTCCACGGTGCGCTCGGCGGCCTCGACACGGGCCTGGGGTGGCTCGGTGACACGGCCGTGGTGATGGGCCCGTTGCTGGTGCTCACGGGAGTGCTGTTCGTGCCGCGAGAGACGCGGGGACGAGCCGCGGTGCTGCTCGGTGTCGTCGCGGTGACCTACCTGCCGTACGCGTTCGCGGGGCCCGGCACGGATTACCTGTACCGCTTCGCCTATCACGCGTTCCCGGTGGTCTGCCTGGGCGCGGGGCTCGGCGTGAGCGCGATCGCCGGAAGACTCGGTGACAACGCGGTGCTCCAGCAGAGCCTCGCGGCGGTGACGGGAGTGCTCGCGGTCGGGTGGGTCGGCCTGTGGGGTGTGGTCGCCGACCAGCTACCGCTGATCGCGAATTACGGGATCGATCTGCAACGCGCTCACGTGGCCGTCGGCAAGGCCCTCGCGGAGGCGGACGTCGCCCCGGAGCGACGCAGTGTCGCCGTCCCCGACGCGGGTGCCATCCCGTACCACAGCGGGTGGGAGACCGTCGACTACTCCGGACTCAACGACGAGGAGATCGCGCACGGCACCGACCCGACATCGGCCGTGCGGCGGGCCCGGCCCACGGTGATCGTCGTGCCGTCCTCGGGGCCTTACGTGCCCCCGGTGGCCCACGGGCTCCGGGTGGCGGAGGCGGTCGCGGGGTACGAGTACGTGGGCAAGGTGCAGATGCGCGAGGGGTACTGGCTGAACCTGTTCGTGTTGCCGGAGTGGGTCGATCCGGTGGCCACCGCCGTGGAACGCCGTGCCGTCTACGCACAGGCGAGGTACGACCCCGGTCGTTACGAGCTCACCCTTGACCGCTGGTTCGACCGGCTCGGCGAGCGTCTCGACGACCGATGAGAAAGGCCGCCCGGACCGGGCGGCCTTCTCGTCGTTCTTTACAGGTACTGGCCGGTGCTGCCGAGGCCGTGACCGTGCTGGTCGCTGCCGTGCGAGCCCTGCGGGAGGCCGCGGCGCATCTGTTCGAGCTGCACCCGCGCGGCCATCTGCTGGGCGAACAAGGCCGTCTGGATGCCGTGGAACAGTCCTTCGAGCCATCCCACGAGCTGGGCCTGGGCCACCCGCAACTCGGCGTCCGACGGAGTGCTGTCGGCGGTGAACGGCGCGACGAGGCGTTCCAACTCCTCCTGGAGTTCGGGCGCCAGTGCCTTCTCCAGCTCCTTGATCGAGGTCGCGTGGATCTCACGGAGCCGGTTACGGCTGGCCTCGTCCAGCGGCGCGGCCCTGACCTCCTCAAGCAGTTGCTTGATCATGGTGCCGATCCGCATGACCTTGGCCGGCTCTTCGACCATGTCACCGACCGACTCGCCCTTCTCCTGCTCGGGGTCGATACGGGCGGCTCCCACCGGCGACCCGTCGGGTCCGACCACCACGACGTGCTGCGACCCGTCCGGCTGGTTCGTGTCTGTTGGTTTCGGCTCCGTCATGGGCTCCATCCTGGTTCTCGTGCGCGACGCCTCGCTCACCTTCCAGGGTAGTGGGGTGCCGGGGCGGGACGGCCCCGTCGAGGCTAACCCCGAACGCGCTGCGAAATTACTGGTCCGTACGGTGTCGGCATGGCGTTCGACGTCGCTCGGATACGTGGGTTGTTCCCCGCCTTGGGTGACGGCTGGATTCATTTCGACGGTGCGGCCGGCATGTTGGTGCCCGAACAGGTCGCGTCGGCGGTGTCGACGGCGATGCGGGCGCCGGTGTCCGGTCCGGGTGGGGTCTTCCCGGCCTCCCAACGGGCCGAGAGCATCGTCGTCGCGGCGCGTCGCGCCATCGCCGACCTCGTCGGGGCGGAACCCGATGCCGTGGTGCTGGGGCCCAATTCGACCGTGTTGCTCGACCGGCTGGTGAACGCGCTGTCGGACACCTGGACGCTCGGCGACGAGGTGGTGGTCTCGCGGCTCGACGAGCAGGCCAACATCGCGCCGTGGGTGCGGGCGATGAAGCGCGTCGGTGGGAAGGTCCGCTGGGGGGAGATCGACATCGAGACCTGCGAACTGCCCGCCTGGCAGTACGAGGAGCTGGTGGGGCCTCGTACGAAAGCCGTGTCGGTGACCTCGGCCTCCGGGTCGGTGGGCACCCGCCCCGACGTCGCGACCGTGGTGGAGATCGCGAAGAAGGCGGGAGCCCTCGCGGTGGTTGACGCCACGTACGCGGCCCCGTTCGTGCCCCTGGACATCGAGGCACTCGGGGCCGACGTCGTCGTGCTGTCGGCGCAGGCATGGGGCGGGCCCGCCGTGGGCGCGCTCGTCTTCCGCGACCGGCAACTGCTCGACAGCATCCCGGCGGTGGCACTCGATCCGCCCGCCAGCGGGCCCGAACGGCTGGAACTCGGTCCGCACGCGTACCCGCTGCTGGCCGGTGTCGTGGCGTCGATCGACTATCTCGCCGGGCTCGACGACGCCGCGTCCGGTTCCCGACGGGAGCGCCTGCTCACGTCGCTGGGCTCGGCGAAGTCGTACCATGCGGGGCTGCTCGCGCAACTGTCGACGGAGCTGCGCGCCCTACGGCACGTGATGGTGATCGGCGACGCCACGCGGCGCATTCCCGTCGTGGCGTTCACGGTGGCCGACCGCAAGGCCGCCGACGTGGTGCGACACCTGGCGTCGAGGAACGTGTGCGCGTTCGCCGACGAAGGCACCACGGGGGTCTTCGCCGCCCTGGGGGCGGGCGAGGTCGGCGGAGCCGTGCGGATCGGCCTTGCCCACTACTCGAACGTGTTCGAGATCAACCAGCTCGTGCGCGTGCTGGAGGAGTTGGCCTAGCGCGCGGTCAACAGGATCTTCCCGAAGACCCCGCCCTCGTCCAGCGCCCGGTGCGCGTCGCCCGCGCGGGAAAGCGGGAACACCTGGTGGATCACCGGCTGGACGGTGCCCTGCGCGACCAACGGCCACAGGTGTTCGCGTACCTGCGCCACGATCGCGGCCTTCTCGTCGAGGGGCCGGGCGCGCAGCGTGGTGGCGGTGACGCTCGCGCGCTTCGCGATCAGTTTGCCGAGGTGCAACTCGCCTTTCGTCCCGCCCTGCATGCCGATGACCACGAGCCTGCCGCCGGTGGCCAGCGCGTCGACGTTCCGGCCGAGGTAGGCCGCCCCCATGTTGTCGAGGATGACGTCGGCGCCGCCGGTCTCGGCTTTCACGACCTCCACGAAGTCCTGCTCGCGGTAGTTGATCGCGATGTCGGCCCCGAGCTGCCTGCACCGCTCCGCGCGGTCATCGGAGCCCACGGTGACGACGACCGTGGCGCCCAACGCCTTGCCGACCTGGATCGCGTGGGTGCCGATGCCGCCCGCGCCGCCGTGGACCAACAGCGTCTCCCCCTCCGTCAGCCGCGCGGTCATGACGACGTTCGACCACACCGTGCAGGCCACTTCGGGCAGTGCCGCCGCCGTGACGAGTTCCACCTCGCCGGGCACGGGCAGGAGTTGTCCGGCGGGGACCGCGACTCGTTCCGCGTAACCGCCGCCCGCCAGCAGCGCGCACACCTGGTCGCCCACCTGCCAGCCCTCGACACCGTCGCCCACTTCGGCGATGGTGCCCGAGCACTCCAGGCCGATGATCTCGCTCGCGCCGGGAGGCGGCGGGTAGTTGCCCTGCCGTTGCAGGATGTCGGCCCTGTTCACGGCGCTCGCGGCGACCTCGACGACCACCTCGCCGGGGCCCGCGCTCGGGTCGGCCACCTCCGTCCACGTGAGATTGTCCGGTCCACCCGGTTCGCTGAGCATGATCGCGCGCATAAGCCGACTGTATGTCAACGTACGAACATCGGCCGAACACGTTCCTACCAACGATGCTTGATTTCTCGATCGAAACGAACAAAAGTGATCCGTCACTTGTGACGAAGGGGAATTTCACATGTCATCTCTGCGAACGAGGTTGAGACCGGCCATTGCCGTCGCGGCGTGCGCGAGCCTTGCGCTCGTCGGTGCGGGTACGGCCGTCGCCGCACCGCCGGCCGACCCGAAGCTGCCCGAGCGGCTGACCAAGCAGATCGACATCAACAAGCTGAACCGGCATCTCGTCGCGCTCCAGCGGATCGCCGACACCCACGACGGCACCCGTGCGTCCAGCACGGAGGGCTACGACGCCTCCGCCGAGTACGTGGCCACCAAACTGGAGCAGGCCGGGTTCGACGTCACTCGCCAGGAGTTCCCGTTCTACTACTCGGAAACCCTGGCTGAGAAGCTCGTCGCCAACGGCACCGAGATCCCCGTGACGATCATGAGCTACAGTCCGTCCACTGAGGAGGGTGGTATCACCGCTCCGCTGGCGGCGGTCGCTCCCGACGACACCCCCGGTTGCGAGGCCTCGGACTACGGCGACGTGACCGGCGCGATCGCGTTGGTGCAGCGTGGCTCGTGCACGTTCGCCGAGAAGAGCCTCGCGGCCTCCGAGGCGGGAGCCGTGGCTCTCCTCGTCTACAACAACGAGGAAGGCCCCGTGAACGGCACGCTCGGCGAGGTGAACGACAACTACGTGCCCTCGGGCGGCATCACGCAGGCCGACGGCGAGGCGCTCGCCGCGCTCGACGGTCAGGAGATCACCCTGGAGCTGCGCGCCCTGATGGAGGAGCGCACCACCTACAACGTGATCGCCGAGACGAAGACCGGCCGCAAGGACAACGTCGTGATGGCGGGGGCGCACCTCGACAGCGACCCGGCGGGCCCCGGCATCAACGACAACGGCACCGGCTCGGTGGCGTTGCTGGAGACCGCGTTGTCGCTGGGTTCGAAGCCGAAGGTCAACAACGCCGTGCGGTTCGCGTGGTGGGGCGCCGAGGAGTTCGGCCTCGTCGGCTCGACCTACTACGTCAACTCGTTGAGCTTCGAGGAGCAGCTCGACATCGCCCTGTACCTGAACTTCGACATGATCGGCTCGCCGAACGCGGGCTACTTCGTGTACGACGGTGACGACTCCGCGCAGGAGGGTTCGGGCCCCGGCCCGTACGGCTCGGCGCAGATCGAGCAGGCGTTCGTCGACTACCTTGAGAACGAGGTCGGTGTCGCGACCGGTGAGAAGGACTTCGACGGTCGCTCCGACTACGGTGAGTTCATCGCCGTGGGTATCCCGTCCGGTGGCCTGTTCACCGGTGCCGAGGGCATCAAGACCGAGGAGGAGGCCGAGCTGTGGGGTGGAACCGCCGGTGAGGCCTACGACTCCTGCTACCACCAGGCCTGCGACGACCTCGGCAACGTCGACCGGGTCGCGCTCGCCCGCAACGCCGACGCGATGGCGTACGTGATCGGCACGTACGCGCTGAGCACCGAGGATGTCAACGGGGTCGCGCCCGCGGGCCCCAAGAACAAGGCCAAGCTCGCCCAGCAGCGCTCGAACCGGGCCGTGCTGGCCACCACGGCGGCGCACGGCGACGCGGCCGTCGCCTGACCTGCAGGTAGGTAAGGCGGGTACACACGGGCCCGGGCGCGGGAGGCGCATGGCAGCCGTCCGCGCCCGGGCTGCTTACCGAGGTTTCGTGCGAATGCGGTTGCACCGTGCCACAGGACCGGTCATCCGGTACCGATGCCGTTGGGCATGGGCGGGATGATGCGCGAATACAAGCACTTTCCGGTCCGGGAACTGCCCTTCGTCACGACCGGCCGGCTCGGGCCACCTCAGCCGTGGGGATACAGTTCCCGCTCGTGGTGCAGCGGGACGGTCAACCGCGTGGAATCATTCGTCACCACATCACCTGACCTTTCCCGGTGGGCGCATCGAACCGGGCTCCGGGCGGGAACCCCGTCGTCCGGTGCGGCCCGCTCGTCAAGAGTCGACTGCCCGGTGCGGGGCGCTTCTACACCCGATTTCGTGTGGTTTGTCGAGGTTTTCGCGGCTGCGTGAACACCTGCTGACTGCCTGAACTCGGTTGTCTACTCTGCGTGCTCATGAGCGAGGAATCCGGCGAGGTGCGCTGGCTGACCGACACGGAGATGCTGGTGTGGCGCTCGTATATCGTGTCGACGCTGATGTTGCGGCACCGGCTGCACAGAGAACTCGCCGAGCGGGAAGACGTGTCGCTCATCGACTACGAGGTGCTGGTGTGCCTGTCGTCCGCCGAGGGCGGCGCCATGCGCATGAGCGAACTCGCGACGATGCTCGGATCGACGAAGAGCCGACTGTCCCATCAGATCACTCGCATGGAGGCCGAGGGGCTCGTGCGCAGGGTGCGGCAAACCTGCGACCGCAGAGCCGTCGCGGCGGAGTTGACCGAGCAAGGGGCCGAACTCCTGCGGCGCTCGGCGCCCACTCACGTGAACGGGGTGCGCACCCACTTCGTGGATCTGTTGACCGAACAGGAGCAGGAGGTCCTGGGACGCGCGTTCTCGCGGGTTCTCGCACACCTGTCGGAGCCGGAAGACTGAGACGTTAGGCTTAGACGCGCAGGGAAGCGTGGCAGAGCGGCCGAATGCACTCGCCTTGAAAGCGAGCGACGGGCAACCGTCCGGGGGTTCAAATCCCTCCGCTTCCGCGCTGCTGACCAGCGACGACGCCGGGTGGCCCACGCAAGGCCCCGGCGTCGTCGCGGTTTTCGGGGGCGAGTCAGTGGACCAATTTGAGTCCGACCACGCCCGAGACGATCATGATCGGGAACAGCACCTTGAGCGTCGAGACCGGTTCCTGCCCGGTCGCCATCGAGTACCCGACGGTGAGCACCGTGCCGATGCCGACCCAGACGGCATAGGAAGTTCCCGCATCGCGTAGGACAGGCCCGCCATGCTCGCGGCCAGGCCGACGAAGAACACCACCCACGGCCCGAGTCGGCTGAAACCCTCGGATTTGCCCAACGCGGTGGCCCACACGGCTTCCAACAACCCGGAGAGCACCAGGACGACCCAGGATGACACCCCTTTCGTGGGCCGTCTTGTCCCACTCCGGGTACGGCGCCCCTCGTCCGGGAGCCTCGTTGGGAAGCTCTGCCCGCACCCTCGCACGAACGGCGTCGGCGCGGCAATGTCGGTCGAGTCATCACCGACGTGCCGACCGGCTCAGTCGTCGAGAAGTCCGAGTTCCCTCGCGCGCCGCACGGCGGCGTAACGACGGTTGACGCCGAGTTTGCGGAGGATGCCGCGCACGTGGGTGCGGACGGTGTTGACCGACACCACCATGACCTCGGCGATCTCCTCGGTGGTGAGCAATTCGGTGAGGTAACCCAGCACCTCGCGTTCTCGCGCGGTGAGCGGCTGCGCGGGCGCGGTTGCGGAGGGCTCATGGGCGTGGCCGAGCCAGTGGTGCGCGCCTCGCACCTCGGTGGTCAGTAACCGTCGGACCTCGGGCGCCGCCTGCCGGAACGGCAGCCGGAGCCGTTCCGGCGCGGCGAGCCGAAGCGAGGTGTCCAAAACGGTCGCCGCGCGTGCCGGGGAACGATGCCGAAGCCGCCGTTCCGTCTCCACGAGCAGGGCCTCCACTCGCGGTCGCAACGGTGGGAACCCTTCCAGCACCGTCGCCAGCGCCCGCTGCGCGGGGCCGTCCTCGTTGCGTCGGGTGTGGGCGGCGGCTCTCACCACCGCCGCGTCGGGGTGGGGCTCGTGGTGGCGGCCGACGTGGGAGTTGCCGAGAGGCCCCAGCTCGTGGAGGGCGAGTGCGGGATGTCCCTCCAGCAGGGCGAGTCGGGCGGACTCGACGCGCAGGTGGTCGGCCGCCCACGGGTCCGTGGCGGTGGCCTCGGCGAGCGCGGCGTGCAGACGACTCGCCGCCGCGGTGGGGTGGCCTTCGAGCGCCTCGACGCCGGCGACGACGTGGCGGGCGAGGTGGCGGGTGAGGGGGTCCGGCGTGGGTTCGGCGGTGGTGGCGTGGTGCCAGGCCGTTCCCGGATCGTCGCGGTCGAGCGCCACGAGCGCGAGCGCCACCTGTGCGGTGGCATGCCCGCTGAACGGGGTGACCGGAGCGGTCAGGGTGAGTGCCTCGGCGGCCGTGTGTTCCGCCCTCGCCAGGTAACCCTCCAGGGCGTCGGTGAGAGCCAGGTGCGCGAGGCAGTCGGCATAGGGCGCGAAGAGGGCGCGCCCGTCCTGCCGGGTCGCGGTCTCCTCGAACACCGCGCGGGCGAGGTCGAACGCTCCGTGTCGAAGCAGCGCGACCCCCCGTGCGATACGGACGAGTGTGGGCAGCGGCCCCGACGGGTGAAAGGTTCCGGTGTCACCGAGTGCGCGTTGGGCCGCCTCGGCCGTGGTCAAGGCGCCGTCCGCGTCGGACGCCAGACGGGCTCTCAGGGCGTCGAGCGCGCTCACGCAGCCCCACAACGCGGTGTCGGTGCGGGGGTCCGGCACGCGTGCCAGCGCGTCGGCGCAGTCCACCGTGTCTCCGTCCGCGAGCTTGGTGGCCGCGAGAACCAACGGCCCCGCCCGGCTCGTGGTGTCGAGCAGGGGAGCGCAGTAGGAGCGCAGTGCGCCGTCCGGCCCTTCCGTGAGCAACTGCCCGACGAGCTGGTCGGCGATCAACAGCTCGGCCGCCTCGTCGTACGCGCCCGCCGCGACGAACTCCCGAAGCGCTCGGTCTTTCGCGCCGCCGCGGCGCAGCCGCTGCCCGACGATCGCGTGTATTTCCGCCCGGTCGGGCGCGTCCTCGCGCGCAAGCTGCCCGCGGAGCACGTCGCGGAACACGGGCGGGTAGGCGTGGCGTCCGTCGGCCGTGGTGGTGGCGAACGCGCAACATCGTGCCAGCCGCGTCAACCGTTCGGCGTCCGGTCCGACGAGGTCGTGGGCGAGTTCGTCGTCGAACGTCTCCTCCGTGCACGTGCCCAGCAGCAACCGGCGGGCCCGTGGGGGAAGGGGATCGAGCACCTCACGGCACACGTAGTCGGTGACGTCCACGTCAGCGGTGTCGTCGACCCCGGTGCCCTCGCGGCGGTGTCGTCCCTCCAGGACGAGTCCGGCGGCCCAGCCTCCGTGGTAGGCGTTCACCGCGGCGACCTCGGAGGGCTTCGCCTCCGCTCCCGACGCAGCCAGCAGCGCGGCTGCCTCGGCGTCGTCGAAGGCCAGCTCCGCGAACCCGAGTTCGACCACCGTGTCGGCCATCCGGTACCGGTACAGGGGGAGGACCGGAGGTCGGCGGCCCGAGAACACCAGCCGGAGACAGCCGTTCGTGAGCCGCAGCAGCAGGTCCACGTCGTCGGCGACGTCGGCCGTGACGAGGTGGTGGTCGTCGAGCACCAGTGTCAACCGCTGGCCCGTGGCGACGACCGCCGAGACCAGCGACGGCAACCACTCCGACGGGAGCCGGGCCCGACGGTAAGGGGGGACGTCCACCCCGAGCTCGGCCAGGCAGCGCACGACGCAGGCCCAGAACACGTCCGGCTCGCCGAGGTTCTTCCTCGGGCCGTCGAACGTGACCCACGCCGTGTCGCCCGAACCGCCCTCGGCCTTCACCCACTCCGCGACAAGCGTGCTCTTGCCCGTGCCCGCGGGAGCCGTCACCACCACGAGGGGGGCCGCGTCCGTGCGCGAGAGGGCCTCCAACGCCCGTTCACGGGGCACGTGGTGCCGGGGCGGGGCGGGGATACCGAAACGGCATGCCGACACCGCCTCCGCCGTGATCACGGTCGTGGGGTGGGGAACTCGCGTGGTGGCCTTCACCGTGAAGTGCCTTCGTAAGGGGGCTGGGAGCTTCGACACGACGCTAACGAGCACCCGAGGGCGGCCACCATGGACGAAAGACCCGGTTGGGCGAGTCCGTCGGCCCGAACTTCATCCGCTGTGCATGATGTGCGCCCGTCCGTTGCGGCTCAGGGTGGAAAGACATCCGTGGTCGTAGGCGGGAGGAAGCATGAGCGAGACGTCACGGGCCCGTTCCGGGACCGAAGAGGCGACCGGCGCGCAACGAGTGCCGCCGCAGACACGTGGTCGCATGGAAGAGAGCGTGGACAAAGGCTACGAGCAGCGCATGCCCGACGAGTCCATGCGGTCGTCCGACAGGGGCATGGGTGGCATCGCGTTCGCCTCCACGTTGCTGCTCCTGGCGGGCGTCTACCAGGTCATCGTGGGACTCACCGCGATCTTCAACAGCGACTTCTACGTCGTCACCGAGAGCGGCCTGGCCGTCAATGTCGACTACACGGCATGGGGTTGGGTGCACTTCGCGCTCGGGATCGCGGCGGTGGCCGCGGGACTCGGTCTGCTGACCGGGCAGACGTGGGCCCGCGTCACCGGCATCACCCTGGCCGCCATCAGCGCGATCGTGAACCTCGCGTTCATCCCCGCGTACCCGCTGTGGGCACTTGTGGTGATCGCGCTCGACATCGTGGTGATCTATGCGATCGCCGTGCACGGTGGCAGGGCTCGTACCGCTAGCTGACCTTTCGGCAAGACACGCAGGACCGTCCGGGACCTCCCGCGGCGGTCCTGACCACGAGAGGCGGCCGGGGCTCGTCATGTGCGGGCCGTCAACGGCCGGGACGGGCGTTCCCAGGTGCGCCGGGCGATCCGGCGGGCCCCGGTGACGTTCATGCGCCACCGGGCCATTCGCTCGCTCACCCGGAAGTAACGCGCGACGCTCGCGTCGGTCCAGCCCCGGAACGCGGCGATCCTCGCGGCGTCGCTCGGCAGCAGCAGTTCGGCCGACAGCTCCGCGGCCTCCTGCTCCACCGTCGAACGTGCTCCCTCGGCCCCGGACCGGCACGACCGGCCGTCGGCGAGGAGGACGTCGAACTCGTGCTCCAGCAGCACGTGGGCCATCTCGTGCGCCACGGTCGAACGTCGGCGGTTCCGGTCGTGCGTGTGGTTTTCGACGATCACGCAGCCCGTTCCGATTCGGATCAACATGCCCGAGAACGAGTCGAGGGCGGGACCGGTGAAGTGGGAGACGGCCCGAGCGGGCAACCACGGCTCGGCGAGGGTGAACACCTCGACGCCGTACAGCCGGGCCAGTGCGTAGGGGTCGAGCGGTTGGAAGGTTCGGACACCCAGTTCCTCGCGTACCTCGGCCGCGAGCCGTCTGGCCGTCGCCTTGAAGCCCCGCCGCAGCGCCACGTCAGCTCTCCCGCCGGTCCGCCTTGATGCGCCGCATGGTGGCGTTCACGATGTCGAGCAGGTACTGCCGGTCGGCCTCGCTCAGGTCGTTCCTCGCGCGCAGGAGCAGGGCCAACTGGGTCTCCAGGTCGGGCTGCTCCTCCGAGCGAGCGGCGGAGTCGGGCCACACCATGAATTCCTCGGCCGGCGCGCCGAGCCACTGCACCAGTGCGATGAAACCGTCCAGATCGGGCCGTTGTCCGTTGCCCATCCTGCTGAGCAGGGAAGGGCTCACCCCGGCCTGTTCGGCGAGCTGCCTCCACGACAGTCCGCGAGCTCGCCGCTGGGCGTCGAGCGCGTCGTAGAGGCGCCGCGCGTCCATTCGGCCCTGCATGTCGCCGTTCCTCCACGCCGCTGCCGTCCGTGCGTCTCTTTCACTATCACAGGGGCGTGTCACACCCGCCGTACTGTTGCTTAACCAATACACTGTTGCTCAACTGCGACACATAAGGGGGTTCGCTGGTGTGCACGTCCTACTCCGTGGTCTTCCGGTTCTCTCCCGACTCGCTGACCTGGCTGGTGAGCCGGGGGCCCACCGCGTTGTCCCGGCACTGCCGTAAACGGGACGCCGTCCGGGAGGCCGCGCGTCTCGCCCGCGCCTCCGGCAGGGCGAAGCTGACCGTCGAACGCGTCGACGGAAGCGTCCAGTGTGTGCGCCATTACGGGCGGACGATCCCACGGGACGGTGATGGGCGAGCTCCCGCTGACGGCGATAGCGTGACGGTGTGATGAAGCGAACGATGCTCGCGGCGGCGTGTGTCGCCGCCCTGGCGACGGCGGCATGTGGTGGTGACGATCAGGCGGACGACGGCAACGACGTCGCCTCCCCACCGCAGGGGCCGACGGGGACCCAGCAGACCACTCCCTCGGCCTCGCGACCCTCGGGTGGCGAATGCGCGAGCGTGATCGAGGGCCTGTCACCTCGGGAACGCGCGGCGCAGCTGCTCGTGGTGGGCGTCAATCCCAGTGATCCCGCCTCCGCCGTCGCGCTCGTCAGGAACAACCAGGTGGGCGGAATCTTCATCGGTGGCAACGACACCGCCCTGTTCACCGGCGACGCGCTGGAGCAGATCCAACAGGCCGCCGACCTGCCCGTCTCGGTGGCGGTGGACGACGAGGGCGGCCGGGTGCAGCGCATCGACGAGCTCGTCGGGTCCATCCCCAGTGCCAGGGAGATGGCGGCCACGATGACGCCCGAGGAGGTGCGGGAGCTGGCGGTCGAACGTGGCCGGCAGTTGCGGGAGTACGGGATCACGGTGGACTACGCGCCCGTCGTTGACCTCACCGACGGCCCCGCGGGCGGCGTGATCGGCGATCGGTCGTTCAGCGCCGATCCGGAGAAGGCCACCGAGTACGCCGCTGCGTTCGCCGACGGATTGGCCGAGTCCGGAGTGACCCCGGTCCTCAAGCACTTCCCCGGACACGGTCGGGCCAGCGGTGACTCCCACCAGGGGCTGGTGCAGACACCGCCGCTGGAGGACCTCCGCCAGTCCGACCTGGTGCCGTACGACGACTTCGGGAACTACCCCGACGACGTCCAGGTCATGGTGGGCCATCTCGACGTTCCCGGCCTCACCGACGGGCAGCCCGCGTCGCTGTCCCCGGAGGCGTACCGGATCCTGCGTGAGGACTACGGCTACGACGGCGTGGTCCTCACCGACGACCTCGGAGCGATGAAGGCCATTTCGGACAACTACACGCTCGACGAGGCCGTGCTGCTCGCGCTCCAGGCGGGCGCCGACCAGCCGTTGTGGTCGGACGGCGGGGACGTGGGCCCGGTGCTCGACCGGCTGGAAGCCGCCATCGCCAGTGGCGAGTTGCCGCAGGATCGGGTCACCGACGCGCTCACCCGCGTGTTGTCGGCCAAGGGTGCCTGCGGCTGAGCCGCGAGTCGCTCAGGGCCGCGCGGTGGTCAGATTCGCGATCACCGCGTCGATGTCGAGCCAATCCGACTCGTAGCCCAAGGGCACTAGCGCCAGCGTGGCGTCGAGGAACGTCTTGACGTCGCCCTTGTCGATCTCCACGACCGCGTAGCCGTCCGGCGACTCCAGCTCGATGACGAGCACACCGTCGTCGGGCGGCGCGAGGTCGGGCCGGATGCGGATGTCGCCGATTCCCGCGGGCGCGTGCATCCCGGCGATGAGCAGATCGCGGGAGAATTCCCACTCCACCCACTCGCCCGGCTCGACCCGGAAGGCGAGCGCGACGGTGAAAGGCGCGCTCGGCGCGTAGGTCAGCCTGGACAACACGGGCGTCTCGCACCCGCTGAGGTGCACGAACTGGTTCTGATGTACGGCGTTGTTGTCCACGGCACGCTCCCGTCCATCCGTGGCGCCCGCCTGGCGCGTGCGGTCCTTCCCTTTGGAAAGACGTCCATCTGGCACCAAAGTGATGCGCCATTCGGGCGAATCTTGGTGATCGAGACGGACAGTAGAGCAAGCGCGGTCGGGCGTTGTGAGGGTGGGGGTCCCTTGTGGGCCGACCGGACGGTCGGAGGGTAGGCCGTACGCACTCCGCGTGTCACACGATCGAGTCGTCTTGGGTTGGGAACGGTCCGTATCGGGTGACAGGGTTAGTTTGATCGGTGAACCATAGGGCGAGCTTGCTTTATGACCGCGCTGGGGGACCGTTGGTTATGGAGGACAACGCTCATGGCCCCCGACGTCCTGCGCCCTACGCCGCACGATGCCGGAGTGCTCGATCGAACGGGGATCATCAGCGCGAGTGCGGCCCCCCTGCCTGACGAATTCGACGTTCCACCCGACGCCTATCGGCCGCGGGCTCACCGGTCCCGCATCGCCTCCTGTCTTGTCGTGCTGTCGATGTTGGCCGTGGTGGTGACCGGGGGAACCGAGGTCCGGCACAACCACGTCGAGGTCACTCCCGTTCCCACGGACGGATTCCGGGCGGTTGACGGCGTTCCGGTGGCCTCGACCCGGCGTTCGTCCCCTCCCCCGGCCGCGGAGTTCGACGAGTCCGAGCGCACGACGTCGCCGACCGCGAGGCCGCTGTCGAGCCGGGAGAATCCCGTGCCGAGCGTTTCGGCACGCCCCAGCTTCCGGCAGGTTCCCAGGGCTGTGCTTCCCACCCATACCGAGCGGCCCGATCCGATCGACGTGCTCCACGACGAGTCGCGGGAGTCGGCCGGAAGACCGAGTGCGGAACCGGTCGAGCCCTCCACCGTCGGGTTGCCGGTCACGGTGACGCAGGCCGGGTCGCTGTCCGACGAGGAGCGGCTGCGTGCTCGCGGCGACGAGGAACCGGGGGACGGTCCTCGGGAGGCCCCCGCCTCCGAGGGCGAGTGACTCGGCGCCGCTTTCGGCTCGGCGGACGTTCCTATATCGGGCTAATGGGACAAAAGAGTGCGCTTTTTGGGGAGATGTCCTGTTGAGATGCCCGATGGCTAGGTGCGGTCGTTCCTTTCCGCAATCACCCAGTCGGAGTTAAGTTATGAGACAAGGATCACATGTAAATCTCTTACCGTCTGGTAGCCCATAGAAGTTGGAACGGGCCGTTTTCGTCACTTGGTGTTCCCGTCGCCGGCCCGTGGAGGAATACAGGTGTCCACGCAGGACGCGCGTGGTGCGGCGGTGTTGGCCGGTCTCGGTGGTTGGCTGCCGCCCCGTGTGGTCGACAACGACGAACTCAGCCAACGACTCGACACGTCGGACGAGTGGATCCGCACCAGGACGGGGATAGCGAAACGCCATGTTGTCCACACTGGGCTGTCCACTGTTGATATGGCGGTGGAGGCGGGGCGAAAGGCGCTGGAGTCGGCGGGACCGCACGGTGAGAGCGTGGATGCCGTCGTCCTCGCCACCAGTACCCCCGACCACGTGTGCCCCGCGAGCGCGCCCCAGGTGGCGGCCCGGATCGGGTTGTCCGGTGTCGCGGCGTTCGACGTCAACGCGGTCTGCAGTGGTTTCGTCTACGCGCTCGCGACGGCTTCCGGGCTCATCAGCGGCGGGGTGGCGAAGCGGGTGCTGCTGATCGGGGCCGACGCCTTCACCACGCTGCTCGACCCGGACGACCGCACCACCGTCCCGATCTTCGGTGACGGCGCGGGAGCCGTGGTGCTCCGGGAGGGCGCCCCCGACGAACTGGGGGCTATCGGGCCGTTCGACTTGCACAGCGACGGCGAGCTGGCCGATCTGCTGATCGTGCCCGCGGGGGGCTCGCGCCAGAAGAAGTCCGAGGACCCCAGCGACCACTTCCTGAAGATGCAGGGGCCCACCGTCTTCCGCCACGCGACCACGCAGATGGCGGCTTCGTCGCGAGCGGTGCTGGAGAAGGCCGGGTGGACCACCTCGGACGTCGACCGGTTCGTCGGACACCAGGCCAACATCCGCATTCTCACGGCCACGGCCAAGAACCTCGGTCTGCCCGCCGACAGCCTCGTGGTGAACATCGGGCACACCGGCAACACGAGCGCGGCCTCCATCCCGCTGGCCATGGTCGACGCGGTCGTCGACGGCACGTTGCAGGCGGGCGACCGGGTGCTCGTCACCGCGTTCGGCGCGGGCCTCACGTGGGGGTCGACGGTGCTGCGCTGGCCGGAACTGGCGTGCGCACCGCTGTCGTGACCTTCAGGACTCGGGAGTCCAGGTTTCCGTGGGCGTGGGCCTGCCACGCAAGTGGAGCGCCTCGTGCTCGGTCCAGTGGTCGCGTTCGGAGCGCGCCGCCGCCTCGATGGTCGGGCCGCTCGCGAGGACCCGGCCGGGCACCTGCTTGGCATGCTCGGTGAGCCGGGCCGCCTCGTTCACGGCGTCCCCGATCACGGTGTACTCGAGCCTGCTCGGCGAGCCGAGCTGACCGGCGAAGACCTGTCCCGTGGCCACCCCGATACCGAGGTCCAGCTCGCCGCGTTCCCGAACGGCGTCCCGGATGGCCCTGGCGGTACGCAGGGCCGACGTCGCCGGGTCGGCGTGTCGCGCGGGCGCGCCGAACACGCACAGCGCGGCGTCGCCCTGGAACTTGTTGACCAGCCCGCCGTTGGTGTTCGTCGCCGAGACGACCACGTCGAACAACCGGTTCAGCCGGCGGGCGACCTCGTCGGGAGGTAGTTCGGAGGCCAGGGCGGTCGAGTCGGCGACGTCCACGAAGAGCGCACACACCTCGCGCACGTCACCGGACAGGGAGATTCCGTGCTCCAGCACGTGCTGGACGACGTCCTTGCCGACGTGGCGGCCGAACAGGTCACGCAGCCGTTCCTGTTCCTTCAGGCCGCGGGCGAGATCGTTGACGGAGGCCTGGAGCATGCCGATCTCGCCCGGCTCGTCGATGGCCACCGCGACGTCACGGCGTCCCGCTCGGATCTCGTCGAGTACCCGCCGTAGCCGGTGCAACGGGGCGGCCACGGCCCTGGCGAACAACGCCGTCGCCAGGGCGCCGAGAACCAGTCCGATCAGCGCCAGGGACAGCAGACTCGGAGTCGAGTCGCCGTCGTCGATGTTGGGGGGCAGGAGCAGGAACAGCACCCCGACGAGTGGGACCCCACTGGACAGGCCCCACATCACGACGAGCCGGGTGAGCACGGTGGTCGCCCCGCGTGGGCCCGCCACCTTCAGCGACATCGACAGCAACGGTCGCGCGACCCGTTCGGCCGCAAGGTAGGTCAGGCCGACGGTGGCCAGGCCGCCGAGGACGATCGTCAGGATGACGCTCAGCCCCGCGAACCACGTGCTGAAGATGGCACTGAGCACACCGAACAGCACGGCCCCCGTGGCCCACAGCGTGCCGCTGACCACGGCGAGGTCCACGGGAATGCGCAGGGCTCTCGCCGCCTCCTGTCGGGTGGGGGAACGTCCCGCGAGGAACCACACCACCGTTCGTCGTTGCAGGTAGCCCGCCCACACCGCGCCGACGACCAGCGCGAGCACCACGTACCCGATCGCGCAGATGAGGATGGCCCAGCGGCCGGGGCCGAGACTGTCGGGGAGTCCCTGCAACGACAGCAGCAACCACACCAGCGCCGCGCCGCAGATGCTGGTGCCCAGCCCGATCGTGGCGAAACCGACGCTGGTACGCAGCACGGTACCGACCCGCGCGGAGACTCGCCCTGTTGCCACCCCAGGATCGTAGGGTTCCCGTGGCGGGGATGGTACGTCCGGACGGTGTTCGGTAGTGAGTCCGGTCACATCAGGAGGCGCGACGTCGTTTCTGACGCCGACTCGCGTCCTTGATGGCCTTCTCCAACTCGGCGCGGTTCATCTTGGAGCGGCCCTTGATACCGAGGTCACGTGCCATCCGGTCGAGGTCACCCTTGGTGAGTTCGGACAGGGTGGGTTCGGTCCGCTTGCTTCGGGACGGCTTGGCGCGGCGAGGCTCCTCGGTTGTCGAGGTCTTGTCGCGTTCCGTGGGTTTTCCGCTCTGCTGCCTGCGGCCCTCCACGCTGCGGGACAGCGCCTCGAACAGATCCACGATCCTCGTGGGCTCCCGCGGTTCCTCGGCCGGGGTGATGGTCCGGCCCGCCCGCTTGTCCTCGATGAGCCGCATGACCCGCTCGGTGTAGGTGTCGTGGTAGTCCTCGGGGTTCCACTCCTCCGCCATCGACTCGATCAGGTTCACGGCCATGTCGACCTCCCGTTCCCCGGCCCGGCCCAGCTCGGGAAGGTCGACGACCTCGTTGGGCTGTTTGATGTCCTCGGGGAAGAGCAGCGTGTTGAGCATGAGCACGCCGTCGCCCGCCCGCACGGCGGCGATGTACTCCTTGCCGCGCATCACGAGCCTCGCCAGCCCCACCCGGTTGGTCTTGCTCAGGGCGTCGAGGAGCAGCGAGTAGGCCCGCCCGAACTCCTCCTTGGCGGGCGCGAGCCAGTAGGTCTTCTGGAAGTAGATCGGGTCGATCTCCTCCAGGCCGACGAAGGCGTCGATGTCGATGGTCTTCGAGCGGCCGGGCGCGATCTCGTCCAACTCCCGCGGTTCGATGATCACGTATTCCTCGCCGCCGAGGTCGTAGCCCTTGACGATCTCGTCGTACGGGACCTCCTCACCCGTTCGCTCGTTCACCCTGCGATAGCGGATGCGGTCGGACGTACCGCGTTGGAACTGCCGGAAATGGATGGTGTGGTCCTGGGTGGCGCCGTAGAGCTCGACGGGTACCGTCACCAGGCCGAAGTTGAGAGCTCCGCTCCAGATCGCGCGTGCCACGGCTCCTCCTGGGCTGACGTCCGCCTGTTATCCGAGCATGACTCAGGCACCCGGAGCCGGCCACTCGGACGGAGTACGCTCACCGGCGTTCCTCGACGGAGGCGGTCACGGCGCCCGCGTCGGAGGAGGGTTCGGTCTCCTTCGTGATGAGCAACCACTGCTCCTGGTCGGGGCTGCGGTGGGCCCGCACCATGACGAAGACGCCGTGGAGCCGCTCGCCGTTCAGGCGTAGTGCCAACCGCCCCTCGGCGAGGGCGTGGTGCCACGTCAGGTCGTTGAGGAGCTCGACGGTGCCCGTGTCCCACAGGATCCCGTGACAGGTCTCGGGTTCCGGGGTGCGGATGGCGAGTCGCTTGTCGCCGGGGATCGGCGACGGGTGCTCGGGGATCGCCCAGCACGCGGTCATGTCGTCGAATTGCAACCGGAAGTCGTAGTGAAGCCCGCGCTCGTGCTCTTCAACTACGTAGAGTGACTGGATTGGGCGTGCTTTGTCCCACCCGCCGTCTTTCCCCGCCCGCAGCGGGCGCAGCGGCAGGGGCGTGGTGTCGGGCACGTCCCAGTTCGCCATGTGCGCGAAGATACCCGCTCGGAACTGCGAAAACGGGGAGGCGCGCCGGGGTGTCGCGAACCGGTTCCCAGGAGACCCGACGGGGGGACGAGCCTGTGCGGTAGCGACACGGGCGAATCTCGGGAAACCGCCGTTCAGTGCATGGAGACCGACGGAATATCACGTTGAGTGATCAATCTGACGGGTGGCCGAGCGTCGAGGGTCGTGTTCCGCCGACGAGGTGAGGCCGTGCGGGACGCTTCGGGCCGGCGGGCCCGAAGCGGTCAACCGATGTTGTCCTCCTCGGCGAGGCCCTCGCGCAGCTTCTTCAGCGTGCGGGCGAGGAGGCGCGAGACGTGCATCTGCGAGATCCCGACACGTTCGGCGATCTGGGTCTGCGTCATGTTGTGGACGAACCGCAGCGCGAGAATGGTGCGTTCCCGTTCGGGGAGTTTTCTGACCAGCGGTTGGAGCGTCTCGTGGTTCTCCACGCCCGCCAGCGCCGCGTCCTCCTCCCCCAAGGTGTCGCCGAGAGCGAGGTTCTCGGTGTCCGCCGAGAGCACCTCGTCCAGTGACATGGAGTGGTAGGCGTTGCCCGCCTCCAAACCCTCGTAGACCTCTTCGGGGGTGAGGCCGAGGTGCTCGGCGATCTCGCTGGGCGTCGGCGCCCTGCCGAGGCGCTGGGACAGCTGGGTGCCGGCGTTGTTGATCGAAAGGTGCAGTTCCTTCAACCGGCGGGGCACTCGGATGACCCACCCGGTGTCCCGGAAATGCCTGCGCACCTCGCCCATCACCGTGGGCACGGCAAACGACAGGAAGTCGGACCCGCGGGAGGGGTCGAAGCGGTCCACCGCGTTGATCAACCCAACGCGAGCCACCTGCACCAGGTCCTCCTTGGCGACTCCCCGGCCGGAGAACCGCTGCGCGATGTGTTCGGCCAGCGGGAGATGGCCGGTGACGAGCTTGTCCCGCAGTTCGCTTCGGCGCGGGTCGTCCTCGGCGAGCGAAACGAACTCGTGGAATAGCGGCGCCAGGTGCTGGTAGTCGTCCGACGCGGTCCGCGATCCGTGTGTGGTCGATTCGGTCACGTAAAAGCCGGCTTCCGTTTCGCGAGCTCGATGTGAATCCAGGTACCTTGCCCGTTCTGGCTGTTCTCCTCCGCCCAGGCCGACGCCGAGTCCGCGAGCGTGGTCAACACCTTCCAGCCGAACGACGTGGTGCTGGGGGCCTCCGCCTCGCCCGAGGCCACGGCACCCCGGAACAGCAGTTGATCCTCGTCGACCGTGAAGCGGCAGATCATCGTGCTGCCCGGAATGGCGCGGGTGATGAGCGTCGAACATGCCTCGTCCACCGCGAGCCGGAGATCGGCGATGGAGTCGAGGTCGAAGTCCACCCGCATCGCGATGCTCGCCGCGACCGACCGGATGATGGGTAGGTGCACCAGGCTCGCACCGAGCCGGAGTTCGATGTCGTCCTGCGCGCCGATGCTGCTCGTCGGCGGCTTTGTCTCGGTCACTGTCACCTCGGTGTTCTGCCGACCGTTCAAAGTTCCCCGCCCACAGTAGCGACGATTGTGGCCATATTTGCTCTGCTTTCTAGTCGTGGCGCAAAATTGCGCCGAATCCGTCGATGATTTCCCTTTCCCCGGTTACGCCGACCACGTCGGCGCCCACGGTCGCCGCCGCCATCGGCAGTGCCTCGTCGGCTCGCGCGTGCTCGACCTCGTCGACCCCGTAGGCCGTGGTGAGTTCCTCCTCCTGCACGGCGAGCAGCGAAGGATCGGGGCCCACGAGCACCTCGGAGTCGTCGGGGTCGCTCACGAGGAGCGTCTCGACGTTGTGTTCCCGCAGCGCGGTGGTGACGGCTTCGAGGCCCTGCACGGCGAGGCCGGTCGGTTTGGCCAGCGCCGTCTCGAACCGCTCCGTCACCTCGGCCCTGCGTTTGCGTGTGGCCTCGGCGAGGAGCTCGTCGATGAGCGTGTCGAGTTCGGCGTTGCCCGAGCCCTCCTTGCGGCCGCCGGGTTCGACCTCGCGGGCGTGGTCGCGCACCGCCTGTGGCAGGGTGTCGAGCAGGACCTTGCGGGACTGGGGGTCGCCCGCGACGACGACGAGGGTGGCGCCGATCCGGCGAGCGACGACTCCGACGTGTACGGCGGCCTTCTCGATGTTGTTCTTGACGACTTCCTCGGTGTGGGCCTGGATGTTGCGGTGCGACCAGCCCCCACCGGGCACCTTGTGGACCTGCGAGTCGGCGCCCTCGACGGTGCGTGAGTCGATCACCGTGCCGTGTTCGTCGACCGCCGTGACGTCCGCTCCCACCCGATCCACCACCACGACGACGTGTGGGGGAGGGAGTTCGCCGTGTTCGGCGAGCGGTACCAGGTACGGCATCCGGGAGACACGGGCCACCGGCCGGGCGGGCGGCTCTTTGAGTCGCTGGTCGAGCAACACCCTCTCAGCGGTGGCCACCACCGCGCGCCCGGAGGAACCCACGGGTGGTTCACCGCCGAGCACCGCCCTCTCCACGGTGGCGAGCGTCCGTTCGCTCGCGCCCTGCTCGGCGAGTTCCTCGCGCAACTCACGCCACGTCAGTTCGCGGTGCTTGGCCGCGTCCTCGGTGTTGTGGGTGTCGTCGAAGTAGATCGAGGCGAACGGGCCGTCGGCCGTGGTCAGCTCGCGCAACCTCGTGGTGTCCACTCCTGCCTCCTCGTGCGCCGACCTGTTGGCATTGACTACCCGATACGGGTGAGGTGAAACGCGATTGAAGATCCACAACGGCGACGTGGGTGGTGACCCTGCCCACCCTTTTCGGGGCTACGAGGACCGCGGCCTTCTCGACTGCCTATTGTCAGCCCGCGTGAGTGCAGCATGATCTGGTGGCATGCCGTCCTGATCACCGTTGCGGGCGTCTGGGCGGGAATGATCAATACGGTTGTCGGTTCGGGGACGCTCGTGACCTTCCCCGTGCTCGTGGCACTCGGTTACCCGCCGGTGACGGCGACGACGTCGAACGCGATCGGACTCGCGCCGGGCAGTATCAGCGGTGCCATCGGCTACCGGCACGAGCTGCGAGGGCAGCGCAAACGCTTGCTGAGTTTCGCCCCCGCGTCCCTGATCGGCGCCATCTGCGGTGCCGTCCTGCTGCTGTCGCTGCCCCCCGACGCCTTTGAGACCGTGGTGCCCGCGCTCGTCGGTCTGGCGGTGGTGCTGGTCATCGTGCAGCCGAAGGTGTCGAGCTGGGTCATGCGGCGCCGCGAGGAGCGGAGCGCGGCGAACGACTCCGGGTCCGGCCTCGGCGGCTCGCTGCTGGTGCTCACGCTGATCTTCCTGATCGGCGTGTACGGCGGGTACTTCACCGCCGCGCAGGGCGTGATGTTGATGGCCGTGATGGGCATGCTGATCAACGAGACGATGCAGCGTCTCAACGCGGTGAAGAACGTGCTGTCGGCCATCGTCAACGTCGTCGCCGGCACCGTCTACGCGTTCGTGGCACCGGTGAACTGGCTCGTCGTCCTGCTGCTGGCCGTGGGCTCCGTCGCGGGCGGCCTGCTCGGGGCGAAGATCGGGCGCAAGCTCTCGCCCACGGCGCTGCGAACGGTGATCGTGATCGTCGGCCTTGCCGCGATGGTGCAGCTGGTCGTCAGGCAGCTGTGACGCGGCCGGGGCGGTCGTGCCGCCCCGGCGGGCCGGTGGGGACGACTCACGCCGAGAAGGCGCGTGCCGCCTCCAGGAAGGTGTCGTTCTCCTCCCGCGTGCCGATGGTGACGCGTGCCCCCTCGCCCGTGAACGGGCGCACGACCACCTTGTGGGCCAACGCGTGTTCGGCGAACGCGGTCGTGCGCTCGCCCAGGGGGAGCCACACGAAGTTGGCCAGCGTCTCGGGGACCTCGTAGCCCAGGTCGAGGAGGGCGTCGCGGACGCGGGTGCGCTCGGCCACGATGTCGGCGCACCGGGCCAGCAGCTCGTCTTTCGCGTCGAGGGAGGCCAGCGCGGCCGTCTGCGCGAGGGCGTTGACGCTGAACGCCACGTACACCTTGCGGACGGCTTCGATCACCTCGTCGGCCGCGACCGCGTATCCCACGCGGAGACCGGCCAGCCCGTACGCCTTCGAGAAGGTCCGCAGCACCGCCACGTTGGGGCGGGTGCGCGCAAACTCCAGGCCGTCGGGCACCTCCGGGTCGGTGACGAACTCCCGGTACGCCTCGTCCAGCACCACGACCACGTCGGAGGGCACCGCGTCGAGGAATCGCGTGAGCTCGGCCCTACGCACGGCCGTGCCGGTGGGGTTGTTCGGGTTGCACACGAACACCAGCCGGGTCCTCGGCGTGATGGCCGCCAGCATCGCGTCGAGGTCGTGGGTGTGGGAGGAGGTCAGCGGCACCCGCACCGGCGTCGCGTTGCCGACCTGCGTGACGATCGGGTACGCCTCGAACGAACGCCAGGCGAACAGCACCTCGTCGCCGGGGGCACACAGGGCCTGCACGAACTGCTGGCACAGCGACACGGAACCACAGCCGACGGCTATCCGGGACGTCGGGACGTCGAACTCGCCCGCCAGGCGTTCGACGAGGGCCCAGGCACCCATATCCGGGTAACGGTTGATCTCCCCGCTGGCCTTCGCGATGGCGTCCGCCACGCTCGGCAGCGGACCTCCGGGCACCTCGTTGCTGGCGAGTTTGATGGCCCCCGGAACGGTCCGTCCCGGTACGTAGGCGGGCAGGGCGGCGAGGTCGGCACGTGTCGGGATCGCTGACATGACGACTCCTCGGCATCGAGAACGGGTCGCGACCAACCTACCGTGCTCCTTTCGCCCCGAGTATCTGCGAACTCACGTTGACCATGGGAGTACCGACGGTGGTTGAGTAGGCACATGACGCAGACGCACACGCAGGACTACGAGCGAACAGACGGGCGCCGGCTGAGGTTGACCTACGCCGAACCGGACGGCGCCGTGCGTGGCGGTCTCGTGGTCCTCCACGAGGTGGGAGGCGTGACCGACGCCGCGCGGCTGCTCGTCGCCTCGCTCGCGGCGGAGGGTTGGCTCGCGGCGGCGCCGCACATCGACGAGGTCGACACCGAAGCCGAGCGCGGCGCGGGGTCGTCGCTGCTCGCCGCCACCGACACCACCCTCGCGTGGCTCGTCGACCACGGCGTCCGAGGCGACCAGGTGGGCGTCGTCGGATTCGACCTGGGGGGAACGGCGGCGCTGGTGGTGGCCGCCAACCGGAAACTGGGCGCGGCCGTGAGCGTAGGCGGCCGTGGCATCGGTGAGCCCGCCGCCCCCGGTTTCCCCACGCTCCTGGACATCGCGGGCACGCTCACGAGCCCGTGGCTGGGGCTCTATGGTGACGACGGCGACGCGGTCGAGCAGGCCGAGATCGACAAGCTGCGGGAGGAGGCGGGCCGGGCGAAGGTCGCCACCAACGTGGTGCGCTACGCCGGCGCGAGCCACCGCTTCGACGCCGATCCCGAGGCCGCCGCGGAGGCGTGGCAACGCACGCTGGCCTGGTTCGACGCTCACCTGCGCTGATGCCGTGACACGCCGTGCCGAGCACACTGTCGGACGGCCAAATATGTGCTCGAAGGACGACGCGATCGAGTGCATTTTTGCCCTAGGCTGCGGCCATGAGTGCTGACGGTACTGGCAACGACGCAGTAGACAGCGCGGACGCTCCCGAGGTGCTGTGGCAGCCCACCTCGGAGCAGATCGAGCACTCCCGCATCGCCGACTTCCGGCGTTGGCTACGGGAGAACCGTGGCGTGAACGTCGCCGACTACGGCGAGCTGTGGTCGTACTCGGTGGACTCGCTGCCGGAGTTCTGGTCGGCGGTGACGGAGTATCTCGGCGTGCGGTGGCACGACACGCCGCACGAGGTGCTGTCGGACGAGCGTATGCCGGGTGCGCGGTGGTTCACCGGTGGCACGCTCAACTACGCCGAGCACGCTCTGCGTGGCGTCGCGGGCGCCGAGAAGGCGGACGACGACCTCGCGGTGATCTTCTGCCGGGAGGACGGCGTCGAGCGGCAGCTCACCTACGGCGCGCTGCGTGGCGAGGTCGCCGCGGCGCGGGCGGCGCTGCGCGAGCTCGGCGTCGGTAAGGGCGACCGGGTGGTGGCGCTCGCGCCGAACTGCCCGCAGACCCTGGTGGCGTTCCTCGCCGCCGCGAGCCTGGGCGCGACGTGGTCGTCGTGCTCGCCCGACTTCGGTGTGCGGGCCGTGGTCGACCGCTTCGCGCAGATCGAGCCGAAGGTCCTGATCGCCGTCAACGGCTACGTCTACAACGGGCGGGCGTTCGACGTGCGGCCGACCGTCGAGCGGCTGCGTTCGCAGCTTCCCGGCCTGGCGGCCACCGTGCTGGTGGACTACGAGGGCGGCGGCCGGGTCCAGGGCACGCTCGACTGGGACTCGCTGCTGGCCCGGCACGCCGGTGCCGAACTCGACTTCGAGCCGGTGGAGTCCGACCACCCGCTGTGGGTGCTGTACTCGTCGGGCACCACGGGACTGCCGAAGGGCATCGTGCAGGGGCACGGCGGAATCACCGTCGAGCACCTGAAGGCGCTGGCCCTGCACTGCGGTCTCGGACCGGGGGAGCGGTTCTTCTGGTTCACCACCACGGGCTGGATGATGTGGAACTTCCTCGTCTCGGGTCTGCTCGTGGGGGCCACCCTCGTGCTGTACGACGGCAGTCCGGGACATCCGGACCTGCGGACGCTCTGGCGGTTGGCGGAGCGGCACCGCATCACCTACTTCGGCACCTCCGCGCCGTTCGTGCAGAGCTGCCTCAAGGCGCGACTGCGGCCGGCGGAGGAGTTCGACCTGTCGTCCCTGCGGGCGTTGGGGTCGACGGGCGCGCCGCTGTCGGTCGAGGGCTTCCGGTGGATCGCCGACGAGGTGGGGCGCCACGTGCAGATCTGCTCGGTGTCCGGTGGGACGGACCTGTGCACGGCGTTTGTGGGCGCCGCGCCCGACGTACCCGTGTGGCTGGGCGAGCTGTCGTGTCGCTCGCTCGGTGCGGCGGTGGAGGCGTACGACGAGGCGGGCAGGCCGGTGATCGACCAGGTGGGCGAGCTGGTGATCACCAAGCCGATGCCGTCGATGCCGGTGTTCTTCTGGAACGACCCGGACGGCAAGCGTTTGCGGGAGGCGTACTTCGAGGACTTCCCCGGCGTGTGGCGGCACGGTGACTGGGTCAAGCTCACCGCTCGCGGTTCGGCGATCATCTACGGCCGCAGCGACTCGACCCTCAACCGCGGCGGCGTGCGCATGGGCACGGCCGAGTTCTACCGCGTCGTCGAGAGCTTCGACGAGGTACGCGACTCGCTCGTGATCGACACGTCGGCGGGCGAGGAAGGGGAGCTGCTGTGCTTCCTCGTGCTGGCCGAGGGGGCGTCGCTGGAGGAACTCGAACAGCGGCTGCGCAAGGAGCTGCGCAAGGCGCTGTCGCCGCGTCACGTGCCCGACCGGTTCGTGCCCGTGGAGGCGGTGCCGAGGACCTTGAACGGCAAGAAGTGCGAGGTTCCGGTGAAGAAGATCCTCATGGGGGTCGACCCCGACCGTGCCGTGAGCCGCGACGCGTTGGCCAACCCGGAGTCGCTGCAGTCCTTTGTGGCGCTGGCGAGCGGGAAATGACCTGGTCATCCCCATAATGGGGGGTGGGTGAAACGGCCTCGGCGGGGGCGTGTAACCTATGGACGCAGTGGTCGCGACCTGGGAGGCTTCGCCTAGTCTGGTCTATGGCGCCGCACTGCTAATGCGGTTGGGGGTGACCCCCCTCCCGGGTTCAAATCCCGGAGCCTCCGCCGGGGCTCGGCACCCCGCCGAGCACCAGCCCGACACGATCGGGTATAACTGAAGACGATGCGCCCGTAGCTCAACGGATAGAGCATCTGACTACGGATCAGAAGGTTTGGGGTTCGAATCCCTACGGGCGCGCCAGGAAAGTCCAGGTCAAGGCCTTGTTCTCAGTAATGAGACGAGGCCTTGACTGCTTTTCGGCGGCCGATCGTCTCACAGCTTCTCACGTACGTTCGTACTGCTTGTTCAGGTGCTCTTGTAGATCCTGCCGAGGGCGTCGGTTCCGGTCTGGAGATCCTCCTCGGTGGCGTGTACGTAGGTCGAGTATGTGAACGCGGTGTCGTAGTGCCCGGCCCACTTGCTGACGATGGAGATCGGGACTCCGGCCTTCTCCATCAGGCTCAGCGCCGTGTGGCGGCCCTCGTGCAGCACGATCCGCTTGACTCCCGCTCGTTTGGCGAGGCGACCGAATTCGTCGGAGTACCACTCGGGGTGAACTGGCTCACCGAGTTCGTCGACCACGACGTAGCCGCTGTTGGTGTACGCCTTTCCCGCCGCGAGTCTTTCGGCTTTCTGAGCGACCTTGAGCTGGTGCAGCGCCGATGCGGCTGTGGCATCGAGAGGCAGGGTCCGGAAGCCGTTGCGCGACTTGGGCGGCACGACCTGGGGCGTGCCCTCGACAAGCACGCGAGCCTGCTGCACGCGGATCGTCGCGGGTTTGTACGTCGACCCCGTGCCGTAGCAGTCACCGCACCATGGTTTCTTGTGGGTTTGGCATGGTTCTGCGAAGGAACCGAAGTCGATGTCTTCCCGCCAGCGGAGTCCGAGGGCTTCGCCTCTCCGCAGCCCGTAGAGGGACAGCCGCCCTCCGGCGTGGAGCCGGTCGCTTGTGGCCCTGTCGAGGGACTTCCGGACTTCCTCGGCCGACCGCGTGCTTCGAGGAGCCGGGGCGTACTTCGGCGACTTGACGAGCTTGGCCACGTTGCGGGGGAGCAGCCCTTCCAGGGCCGCCATCTCGAAGGCCGCTGTGAGCCGCCCGAGGGTCAGCCGCACGCTCCGGGGGCCGAGTCCGGTACCGGGCTTGCCTCCACGATGGCGGCCGGAGGTCTCCATCCACGTGACCGTTCGCTCGATGTCGGCTTTGCCGACCTTCTGGATCGGCATGGAGCCGAGCCGTTCGTGGACTGGCCGTAGTGCGTCCTGGTAGCTCCGCTTGCTGGAGTCCCGCCGCACCTTCCAGCCAGCCCGTCCAGGTACTCGGACACCGTGATGTTCGTGGGCCGGATGTAGGTGCCCTCGTTCAGCCGGTGCCGGATTTTGTCGTACTCGGCGCGTGCCTCGCGTTTGGTGTCGAAGGTGAACGTCTTCTGCTGGCGGCGTCCGGTTTCCGGGTCGCGACCGATGTCGACGACGAACCGATAGCGGACCGTCCCGTCCTTGAGTGTGATCTTCTTGATCGGATCTGCCATTCGTTGCTGCTCCTCGCCGATCAGTACCGACGTCAACCTGCCCCTACGGCCGCCAGACCGGAGAGCGCCTCTCGGGCGGCTGCGCTGGCACGGCCATCACATCTCCGTCGCATGACACCCGGCAGCTACTCAGCCAAGCCCCAACCCGACCATCGGGCCTCTCGCCGGAGATGACCACATGTCACAGGCTCGGTGCTGGGGCAACGCGGTATCGCGCTCAGACGTTGCTCTGTTGACGCAGGCGTGCCGCGAGTGCGGGAATCGCGGCGATCTTCTCCGCCGGGAGGTCGTCCCAGAGCAGGCCGCTCGGTCGTCGTGGTTCGTCGCACCTGATCACGGTGGTGGGGGTCACGATGATGTCCACGCTGAAGTCGTGCGGGGTCTCGGGTAGGTCGTCGTCGATGACCTGCAGGTCGTGCACGGTGGTCACGATCGTCGTCTCGGGTCCGATCAGCCCGGCTTCCCGAAGGAGTGCGACCTCGATGTCGGAGTATCCGGCGCCTTTGCCGAGGCGCACGCCGTGGCGGTTCACGGCGACGCTTCCGCACACGATGAGGTCAGGCGGCCGCATGCTGTCCACGTCGACGGCCTGACCGACCTTGGCCGCGGCTCCCTTGTCGGCGGCCTCGGCGGGCGAGACGGGCAAGGTGTCCGGATCGAGCAGGTAGAAGGGCCTCGGCTCGGCGAGCTTCGGCACCGCCATGTAGACCAGCTTGCCTTCGTCGAGAGCGCGAGCGCGCACCGGCTGTTGCGCTGTGTCAGGCACCGCTTTGACGATCTTGGCGGACTGCCATTCCGGCAGCTCCGCGAGCCTGTCGGCGGCTTTCTCCGCGCCGAAGAAGGCGGGAATCCGGCCGTGCACACCAGCTGGCGCGGCACGGTGTTCCTCCAGCAGTGCCCACACGTGCTCGCGGACAGCTCGTTTCTTCTCATCCACGGTCATCGCCGCTGCTCCTCACGCCGTCATCAGGGTCATCACCCGGTCGTACACGTCCTGCACCAGGTCCACGTTCCGCCATGGTCGGAGTTCCCGGCAAGCACTGAAGACGATGTTCAACCCGCCCCCGCCCCGCGTTGCCTCGACGACATCCACGGCCCGATGCAACGCACCCACCGCCTCATCGAGGCGGCGTTGCCGGAGGTACGCGAGAGCAAGGTTGCCGAGGACGATGGCCTGGGACTTCGAGCGGTCGCGGAGCTGGTGAGCGGTCGTTTCCAGGATCGGCTGAGCGAGTTTCGGCTTGCCGAGGAAGAGGTAGCAAGATCCGGCGAGTCTCCCCGGCTGTGTTGGGGAGAACAGGTTGAGCGCCGCGTCGGCCTCGCCGATCCGCTCAATCCGGGAGTCAGCGTCCCTGAGCGCCCGTTCGCAGTCGCGTTGACGGCCGAGCATCGCGTAGGCCTCCGCTGTGTGCAGCAGCGCGAGTCCCGCAAGCACGTGGCTGCTCCCCGCTACCACCTCGGTTGTGCGCATGGTGAGCTGGAGCCCGGTCTCAGGAGCTCTTTCGCCGTAGAGCGCCACGAAGCTCTTCCGTAGGAGCGCGCGGCCTTCCGCTGTCGGGTCCCGAAGCCGCTGCGCGGCCGAGATCGCCTGGTCGAAGTAGCCATGTGCGGTCGCGTGGTCCCGGCGCTGGGACGCGTCCCAGACGAGTTGTCCCATGAGCGTGGCGGCCTCGGCCTCGACGGCGAGGAGCTCGTGTCGAACCCGATGGTTCGACGCGTTGGCGCGCAGAAACGCGACCTGGCCGAGACAGTGTCCTGTGCGTGCGAGCAACGATGTTGACGGCGCGCTGTCGTAACGCTCGTCGAGGTCGTGTACCTCGTCTCTGAGGCCGGTTACGGTCCGAAGATCCGCGGCTGCTGGGTTCCGCAGCGAGTAGCCGACGCGGTCATTAGTCGCCGGCTCGTCGTCACCTGCCAGCAGCTCTTCGAGCTGTTCCGGTGACACCTGCAGGCACTGCGCCAGTTTCGGCCGTAACCAAGGTTGTGGCCCCTCTTCGGTCTCGCCGCTTTCCCACCGCCGAATCGTCTTGGGGCCCACTCCCAACCGTTCGGCGAGAGACTCTTGGCTGAACCCTTGCGATTTGCGTCGCTTCGCGAGTCGACGCCGTCTGGTCGCCACCGTCCACCTCCCCCTGCCGATGTTGGTGTGTCGTCCCCGGTCAGCGCACCCAATGTCCGGTTCTTGCCCGGAAATTGTCCGGAGCACGCCCTGTGCTGGCCTGATTACGGAAGGTTGTATCAGAGCCTACGGCCGTCCACGGTCGCTCGACAACGGTGACAGGAGGCCCCGTGACCAGCCAGAACTCTCACCGCTCCGAGGTGGTTCATGATTCCCTCCGCGTGTTCCTCGACGATCTCGCCGCACGTGCGGCCGTCGTTCTCAGCGAGCACATCAACGCCGGAAACCACTGCGCGGCATGTGGGCTGACGTGGCCGTGCTCCCGTGCCGTGTTGGCCGATCACAACCTCGAGATGGCTCACCCGTGACTCCAGCAAGCCGGCAGGACCGGCGACGCCAGAACCCCGACGCTCGTCGCCGGTCCTGCCTCCCAATCGAATTGGACTTCCAGCCCAAAGCCGGGTCCCTCAGAGGTTTGCTCGGCCCGCCCAGAAGCGGAACGCCAAGCGCAGAGGCGTCGATATCGGAGGACGGGCTCCTCCTCGTTGCTGGTCCGAGTGCGATCTCGTGCGCACAGCTTCTCGTGCAGGCACACGCGCGGGACTGGCGGCTCGACCAGCGTTGCGCGAACACCGCCAGCGGTGTCGTGGGCGAGTTCGTTGCGCACTCTATCGCGACGGTGGGTGCCGCCGACTCAGGTTCGGCCCACGTCGGCGAGCCCGCGCGGTCCGGACTGATAGCCGTTCGGTTGCTTCTCATGGCACGGTCGCTGGTCATCCAGGTCTGGGACAACCACGAATCGGCGCCGACGTCGCTCTCCGAAAGTCCCTTCCAGGCTGACATCGAGGACTGGGGCTACGACTTACCCCGTCCCGGTCGACGCGTTGTCTGGTGCGTCATCCCCAGGCAGAACAGGGGCATCGACGACACGGTGCGATTGTCTCCGGTGCTACCGCGCCGTGAACGGAAAAGGTATCCGGAACCGCGCGTTCTGATCAATCCACTGCGTGACATCAGGTTGCTGCAACGTGTTCTCGACGGACTTCGCTTGCTCGACCGAAGTGCCGAGAAGGAAACGAATACCGACCACCTCAGAAGGGCGGGATAAGTCTGGAAAGGCAACCGTTGTTCGGCCGTCGATCATGGTTCGCGTTCTCTGAGAGAAAGTGTTCGCGAGAGGAAAAACCATACATGAGTGACTTGTTCCGACTTCCGCTCGCCACCAAGGGAGACCGGTCGAGAAGCGCTACGAAACTTCGAGCAGCTGTGGTCGGGCTCGGTAAGCAAGCACTTGAGGACCATGTACCGGGCCTGCTGGGCTCGGACGCGGCAGAGCTGGTCGCGATCTGCGACGAGAACGACGCGGTCCTGCGCGAGCAGCAGTACAGGCTCCAGGTCAACGGCTACGCCAACGTGGAGGCGATGTTCGACGCTGAACAGCTCGACTTCGTCGTCGTGTGTGTCCCGCACGATGCTGGACGGCAGATCATCGAGGCCGCGGCCAGCCGAGGAATTCATGTGCTCAAGGAAAAGCCCTTCGCAACGACCTTGTCCGAGGCCAAGGAGCTCGCGAAGGAATGTGAGCGCGCCGGCATTCATCTCATGGTGACGCTTCAGCGGCGGTTCAATCCCATCTATACGAGTTTCCACCAACTCGCGGACCAGATCGGCACCCCGTTCGTGGTCGATGCGGCGTACACACTGCACATCGCCGACCCGTCCGAAGGTTGGCGCGGCCATGTCAACCGAGCGGGCGGCGGGTGCGTGATCGACATGGGCTATCACCTGGTCGACATGCTGCTGTGGTACTTCGGTCTCCCCGACCGAATCCTCGCGGACATGTCGATCAACGCGCGTCCGGACCGTGACTACGACGCCGAGGACACCGCTCTCATCCACTTCTCCTACGACAGCGGCCTCTACGGATCACTCCTGCTGTCCCGGTTCATCGGGCCGAAGACCGAACAGATCAGGCTCGTCGGCTCGAAAGGGATCGTGCACCTCGAACGCGGACGTATCCAGCGGCTCACCAACGACGGCGAGGTCGTGGAGTCACTGGCACGCGAGCAAGCGTGGCCATCGGCGGCCGTGTCCCAGGTCAACCACTTCTGCCGTGTCGTGGAGGGGCTGCGACCGAACGTCAGCGGCCCTCGCGAAAACCTCGCCCACCTGAGTTTCATCCAGGGCTGTTACGAGTCCGCCCGCACCCGAACCCACGTGAACCCGAAGGAGCTGTGAGTGAAGGCGCTCGCCGTCAACGGTGGCACACCGGTGATCACGGAGCCGGGACCCCATTTCACCTGGCCGCCGATCACCCCGAACACCACCAAGGCAGTACTCGACCAGCTGGAGACCTCCGTCTCCATCTACGACCGCTCAGGCGTTATCGCCGAGCTGGAGGACGCGCTCAAGGACTACTTCGGCGTGCGCCATGCGGTACTCACCAGCTCCGGGACCGCGGCGATCCACTCGGCCTACGCGGCCGCTTACGTCGAGCCCGGCGACGAGGTGATCGTCCCCGCCTACACGTTCCTCGCCACTGCGACGCCGCTGTTGCACCTGGGTGCGATCCCCGTACTCGCCGACAGCGACGAGACGGGCAACGTCTCGGTGGCAGACGTCGAGGAACGCATCACCGACAAGACGACAGCGATCATGGCGACCCACCTCTGGGGCCTTCCCACGGCGGTCGACCAGCTGCGCCAGCTGGCGGACGAACACGGTCTGCTCCTTCTCGAGGATGCCTCCCACGCTCACGGCGCGATCGTGGCGGACCGGAAGGTCGGCACGTTCGGTCACATCGCCGCCTTCTCGATGAACGGGCCGAAGCCGGTCGAACGAACTGCGCTGACCGGCATAGTCACGCATACTTCGACGGGCGTGGCAGGAGCCGGTGGCCGGGAGCTTTACGGCGGTCGGTGCTACCTGTGGCGGAGGCTGGCCGTGTGGTGTGGGGGTTTGCTTCGCCGAGCACCGTATGCCTGCGGCGGTGTCGTCACCGGTAGCCGGCACCGTGGCAGCCCGCGCCCTGCGGCGCCACCGCGGTACGGGCCGCGTCAGAGAGCCAGCAGCAGGACGCCGGTCACCACGAGGGCGATGGTCTTGACCGCTTCGAGCGCCACGTAGACGTAGTGGGCGCGGGAACGCGGCGCGTTCTCACCGGCCAGCACCCGGTCGGAACGACGGGTCAACCGCGGTCGCACGGCGGCGAGCTGCACGACGAGGGTCGAAAGTGCCACCGCGCCGGCCACCAGGGCCGAGGTCTCGGGTGGGTCGACGATCACCGCGACCAGCGCCGTGAGCGCGAGCCCCACCTCGGAGATGTTGAGGGCGCGGAAGACGATCCTGCCGATACCGAGTCCGATGGGGATCGTCACGCCCGGCGCGCGGAACTTCAACGGCGCTTCCAGGAACGAGATCGCCAGCACCATGCCCAACCACACGAACACCGCGGCGGTGGCGATCGCGGGCCCCGGAGTCATCGATGTTCCCTCCCCGGCACGTGTTCATGTGAGGACCCGGCCGATGGGCATGGGTGTTGCCTCACCAGCCCGTGAAGCGACCGATGAGGTGTTCGGGGTCGATACCGGTGAACTCGCGTCGGAACAGGCGGTAGTAGGCGAGTTCCTCGCGGGAGCGCAGCGGGGGCGTCACCGTGTCTCGTTCGGCCTCGAACTCCTCGTCGGACACAGTTGACGCATAGTAGTCGCCGAGCACGTCCTTGGCGCCGCTTCCCTGACCGAACTGTTGCTTCGGCCGCCACAGCAGGTGCTCGGGCAACCAGCCCTCGAACGCCTTGCGCAGCAACCACTTCTCGGCGCGGTCACCGCTGAGCTTCCAGCGGGCGGGCAGGCTCAGAGCGAGTTCGACCACGTCGAGGTCGAGGAACGGGGTCCTCGGTTCGAGGCCCGTGGCGCCCGCGACACGGTCGACCCGTTGCAGGCCACCGATGTGGAGGCCCTGGATGGTGGAGAGCAGTTCCTCGTGCAGCTCGGTGTCGCTGTCGATCTCGCTGTAGTAGCCGTAGCCCGCGAAGAGCTCGTCCGCGCCTTCCCCGATGAGGACCACCTTCACCGAGCGGGCCGCGAGCTTCGACACCAGCAGGTTGGGCACGGAGCTGTGGACGAGCGAGGGGTCGAACGACTCCAGGACCCTGATCACCTCGGGTACCCAGTCGACGAGCTCGTCGTCGGTGTAGACGCGCTCGTGGTGGTCGGTGTCGAGGGCCTCGGCGACCTCGCGGGCGGCTTCGAGGTCGCCGCTGCCCGCCGAGCCCACGGCGAAGGTGGGAAAGCGCCGCCCCGCACGGTGGGCGTGCCTCGCCGCGATGGCGGTGACGAGGCTGGAGTCGAGACCTCCGGAGAGCAGGGCGCCGACGGGCACGTCGGCGGCGAGCAGCCGCTCCACCGCCTTGATCAGGGTGTCGCGGATGGTGGCGAGGACTTCCTCCGAGGGCTCGTCGTCGGAGCCGCCCGGCACGGCGGAGGAGGTCGTGTCGGCGAGCACCCGGAACGGGGTCAGCCCGTTCTCGGGGGTCCAGACGTGACCGGGTGGGAACGGTTCGACGTCGGGGCGTCGGTTCGGGTCGAAGGCCTTGAGCTCACTGGCGAAGATCACGGTGTCGTCGTGCCTGACCCAATACAGCGGCGCGAGGCCCATCGTGTCGCGGGCGGCGAAGAACCCTCCGCCGAGCTCGGCGCCGGCGAACGCGAACACGCCCCACAGCCGGGACAACGCCGCCGTCCCGTCCGCCTCGATGAGGTGCAGCGCGCTCTCCTGGTCGGCGCGGGTGCGAAAGACGTGACCGCGGTCCTCCAGCTCGGTGCGCAGCCGCTCGTGGTTGTAGATCTCGCCGTCGCCGACGAGCCAGTACTTGCCCGCCGGGTCGCACAGGGGTTGCGCGCCGCCCTCCGGGTCCACCACGGCGAGCCTGCGGTGACCGAGCCAGGCGTGATCGAGTGCGTGGCTGCCCTGCCCGTCGGGGCCGCGATGGGCCAGCCGATCGAGCATGCGCATGCCTTCGAGCGGGTCGAAAGGGCCGTGTGCGGCGACGATGCCGGAGATGGTTCTCACCTGCCCTCGTTGCCGGTGCTACCACCGAGTCTAGGAGCGTCCGGTGGGTTTCGCCGGTCGTCGACTCACGCGCCCAGGGCCGGACCGTGGCGCAGTCCGGTGAGCGCGATGTCGAGACAACGGGACACGGTCTCGGCCGGGAGGTCAAGCTCCACCAGCCTGCCGAGCGCGGCGAGCAGGCCGAGGACGTCGTCGGGAGTGACTCCCTTGCGGAGGGAGCCTTCGGCGTGGGCGGCGGCGACGAGCTCCACCACCAGGGGGCGCACGTACTTGCGACACCCGGACAGGCCCGCGGCGTCGGTGGTGGCGGCGAGGTTTTCCAGCAGCGCGCGGTCGCGCCGCTGGTAGGTGAGGGCCTCCGAGACGAACGTGGCCAGCGCCTCCCACGCGTTCGCCCGTGTGCGGGCCGAACACCGGGCCGCCTCCACCCAGTGGGTGTAGCTCTCGGCGAGCAGGGTCTCGACGAGCGCGTCCTTGGAGGGGAAGTGGCGGTACAGGGTGCCCATGCCGACCCCGGCGCAGCGGGCGATCTCCCTGACGTCGACGGACCGGCCGCGGCTGGAGAACGCGTCGGCGGCGGCTCGCAGGATCGCCGCGCGGTTGCTGAGGGCGTCGCGGCGTCGCGGCGTGCCGACCTGCTGAGTCATGGCTCTCATCGTAGGTCGCCTCGGGAAGAGGAACAGGTGTTCCGGCGTCAGTACAGTGGAGCGGAGCAAGTGCTCCGCCTCGCCGTGTCGAAAGGGATTCCCCGTGACCGTCAACTACTCGATCCTCGACCTCGCCACGTTCGGCAAGGACGAGACACCGAGGCAGGCGCTTGAGGCGAGCGTGGCGTTGGCCCGCCGCGCCGAGGAGACCGGGTACCGGCGCGTCTGGTACGCCGAGCACCACAACTTCCCCTCGATCGCGTCCTCGGCCACCAGCGTGGTGATCGCCCACGTGGCGGCGCACACGGAAAGCATTCGGCTGGGCGCCGGCGGTGTCATGCTGCCCAACCACTCGCCGCTCACGATCGCCGAGCAGTTCGGGACGCTGGAGACGCTGCATCCGGGGCGCATCGACCTCGGCCTCGGCCGCGCGCCGGGCACCGACCAAAAGACCCTGCGTGCGCTGCGCCGCGACCCGACGTCGGCCGACTCGTTCCCGCAGGACGTACAGGAACTCGCGGGTTACCTGCGTGGTGAGTCGTTGATCCCCGGCGTCGACGCTGTCCCCGGCAAGGGCACGAACGTGCCGCTCTACATCCTCGGTTCCTCGCTGTTCGGCGCGCAGCTCGCCGCCGCGCTCGGGTTGCCCTACGCGTTCGCGTCGCACTTCGCGCCCGACGCGCTGAAGCAGGCCGTGGCGATCTACCGGGAGCAGTTCCAGCCGTCGGAGCAGCTCGCCGAGCCGTACGTCATCGCGGGGGTCAACGTGATCGCCGCGGACGACGACGAGTCCGCGCAGGAGCAGTTCCTCACCATGAAGCGCCAGCGCGTGAGCCTGTTGCTGGGGCGGGGCCGGACGTTCACCGACGAGGAGGCGGACATGGTGCTGGCCTCCCCGCACGGTGCGCAACTGCTCAACATGATCAAGTACACGGCCGTGGGCACGCCGGAGAAGGTGCGGGAGTTCCTGGAGGACTTCGCCCGCCACGCGGACGCCGACGAGCTCATCACTGCGCACCAGTCACCCTCGGTGGAGCAGCGGATTCGCTCGGTGGAGCTGTTGGCGGAGGCCGTGGGACTGAAGCCGCGAGCCGGGGAGGCCTGAGAACGGCCATCAGGCCGACCGCAGCAGCCGCGCGGTGTATCCGGCGTCGACCAGGCGACGGTAGGCGGCGTCCACCTCGGGCGGCACGTCCTGCGGGATCGTGAACCCTCGCTCGACGTAGGCGGTGACGCGCTGGGTCTCGCCCACGAGCATGTGCACCACGCGCTCCGGGTCCTCGATCGTCGGCAGGTAGTCGTCCAGCGACGTGTGTGACGCCGAGCAGCGCACCTCCAGCTCCGGCCACAGCTTCCGGCAGGTCGCGTACGCCCTGCGCTGCTGGTACGGCTTGCACACCAGGGTCGCCGTGCGCACCGGTAGGCCTCGGTCGGCGAGCAGCCGCCGGGTGAAGGTGATGTTCTCGCCCGTGTTGCGGGCGTGCGGCTCCACCAGCACGGCCTCGTCGGGCACGCCCAGCTCCAGTGCGCGTTCCCGGTAGTGCACGGCCTCCCCACGGGGGAAGCGGGCCGCCGTCGTGGGCGCGGTCGCCCCCGTGAACACCACTACCGGGAACCGGCCCTCCCGGTAGAGGGCCGCCGTGTGGTCGGCCACACCCAGGTCGTGACTGCCCAGGCCGATCCCCACGTCGCTGCGGTGGGGAGTGTGGTCCAGGACGAGGTAGTGCCACAGTGTCTCGGCCTCGGCTCTTACCCGGTCGGGCAGTGCCGTGTGTCGTCGTGCCATGCCGTAGAGGTACCGCGGAAAAGTGAGTGCGTCACGTCCGCCGGGTGTACGACCATACGGAGATGCTGGTGGACCACTTCCCCGTGCTCGGGCTCACGGGGCGGACACCGAGGCTTGAGCTGCGGGTGCCCGACGACGCCGACCTGGACGCGCTCGTCGCCGTGGCGTTGCGGGGTGTGGCCTGCTCCAACGCCACTGGTGGACGCTCGCGGAGTGGAGCCCCGACAACTGGTGTCTCGATCTCTGCGTCGTGCACGACGGCACCGTGGTGGGGATGCAGGTGCTGCAGGCACGACAGTTCGCCGTGACCCGACAGGTCGGCAGTGCCTCGTGGCTCGGTCTGGAGTACCGGGGCCGGGGCATCGGCACCGAGATGAGGGCGGCGGTTCTGCACCTGGCCTTCGCCGGTCTCGGCGCCGAGGAAGCGGTGTCGGGAGCCTTCGAGGACAACACCGCTTCCCTGGTCGTGTCACGCAAACTCGGGTACCGGCCCGACGGTGTGGAGCGTCATGTCGTGCGAGGAGCCTTGGCCGTCGAACGCCGGATGCGGCTGAGCCGGGAGGACTGGGAGCGCCACCGGACGGTCGACGCCATGATCGAGGGACTCGCGCCCGCGCTGCCCTTGTTCGGCGTCGAGGGCTAGGAGTCGGTTCCGGTCAGTTCCTTCAACGCCGAGCGCACGCCCGACAGGTGGGTCGGCCACGCTTCCTTCACGGCCTGCCACGCAGCGCGCAACGACACGTTCTCGGCGAGTACGAACACCGGGCCCTCGCCCCATCTGCTGGCCACCACGGTGCCGACGCGGTCGGCCTCGTCGGGCAGCGGGGCACCACCCGGCAGGAAGTCCACGGTGAGGGACGCACCCGAGCCGGTGCCCGTGACATCGTCGGTGACACCTCGCATGGCCGCGCGATAACCGCGCAGGACGCTTCTCCGGTGGTGTTCTGCCGGGAACGGGCTGGCGGGGTGGGCGGCGTTGTACGCCTCCACGGAGTCGAACATTTCTGGTGTCACAAAAGTGAATCCTACCCTGACGTTAGGGCAAGTTTGCGTGCACTCCTCGACTTTCCCGCAGTTTGCTAGTCCTTTGTGGACGATCTGCGTTCAAGATCGAAAAGGAGTACGGTGATCATGTCACCGGCCGAGGAAGTGAGGGTTCATCGCGTGGATGAGCACATGCGCATCGGTGAAGTGTCCGCCCGGACGGGCCTTTCCCTGCGCACCATCCGCTACTACGAGGAAGTCGGACTGGTGACCCCCAGCGCACGCAGTCAGGGAGGCTTCCGGCTGTACACGGAGCCGGACGTCGCCCGCCTGAATCTCGTCCGCCGGATGAAGCCCCTCGGGTTCCAGCTCGACGAGATGAAGGAACTGCTCGACCTTCTGTACCCGGCACAGCGGGACGGCGTGCCGGCGCCGCTCGACGAGCACGAACTGCGTAGGCTGCGCGAGTTCACCGAACGAGCCGAACGTCGTTGCGAACAACTGCGGGCCACCCTCGACACCGCCGAGGACTTCGCCGCCATGCTCCGCGACAGCCTTGCCCGTCACCTGGAGCGAGCCCGCCACCCCTGAAGTTACGCACGCGTGTCCGCACTTCCCGTACGCGTGTCCGCAGGTTGTGCACCCGTGTCCGCAGTATCGGGACGTACGAGCCGTACACGAACTGCGAACACCCGTACGCAACCTGCGGACACGAGTGCACCGGGTGCGGACACGGTTACGCCAGGTGTTCGGCGTAGAGGTGGAGGTCCTTCGCGGCCTCCAGGCGGGCCGTGGCGTGGGTGGGCAACGCGGCGTAGCCGCTGTGCGCGCCCGCGAGAGCGCCCGCCATCGCGGCGACGGTGTCGGTGTCCCCGCCGGCCAGGATGGCGAACCGGAGGACGGCGTCCGGGTCGCCGGAGTGCCGCAGGAACGCCAGCAGGGCCAGCGGCACCGACGCGGTCGCGGACACGTCGTTGCCCAGCTCCGCCGCGGCCTCCGCGGGGTCGGCGTTCCGCTCGGCCAGGTCGACCACGTGGTCGATCTTGTCCTCCCACGACGTCGAGGACACGGCCTGACGCACCGGCCGCACGAACTCCTTGGGCCGCGCGGGTTCGGTGGAGGGCAGCGCGAGCGCGAGATGGGTGGCCACCGCCTGGCACACGGCGCCGTGCAGCGCATCGGGATGGGCGTGGGTGACCTCGGTGCTGCGCCGGGCGAGTTCCGTGACCTCCCGGACGTCGCCGCCCACGAGCGCGACCGGCGCGACGCGCATCGCGCCGCCGTTGCCGAACGACCCTTCGGGGAACACCGCGCGGATCGCGCTGCGCCACGGCTCGCCGGACACGATGAGCTCGAACGACTTGGTGACACCGCCGCCGTAACCACGCCACGGTTCGTCGCGCCACGCCTCGGCGAACTCCCGCGCGAGCACGTCGACGTCGATCAGGCTCTCCGTCGTGCGGGGTCTGTCGCCGACTCGGTGCGCGAGGTGCCGGGCGAGTACGAGCGTCAGTGCCGTGTCGTCGGTGTGGCGGAGCTGGCCGGTGCCGTCCCGCGTGGTGACGATGTCAGTCTCGGTGACCTCCCGGCGGCCCTCGAAGGGAGCACCGAGACAGTCACCGAGCGCGAGTCCGAACAGCAGGCCGCGTGCCTTGTTGATACGGGACATGTCGTCCATCACGTGGTTTCCTCGCTGTCGTGCCGACACCCCTCGGACACCTCGCCGGTACCCTGGGTCGGGTATGTGCACTTCCGATCGGGACAGCTTGGCATGAGTTCTCGTGCGAGCGCAGCTACTTCTCCGGATTCCGACGTCGTGGCGCAGGCGCGCCGCCGCCGGTCGTTCGCCGTCATCAGCCATCCCGACGCGGGCAAGTCGACCCTGACGGAGGCGTTGGCACTGCACGCGCGTGTGATCGCCGAGGCGGGCGCCGTGCACGGGAAGGCGGGCCGGCGCGGCGTGGTGTCCGACTGGATGGAGATGGAGCGCGCTCGCGGCATCTCGATCACGTCGGCCGCCCTGCAGTTCGCCTACGGCGACACGGTGGTGAACCTGCTCGACACACCCGGTCACGCGGACTTCTCCGAGGACACCTACCGGGTGCTCTCGGCCGTCGACTCGGCGGTGATGCTGCTGGACGCCGCGAAGGGTCTGGAGCCGCAGACGCTGAAGCTGTTCGACGTCTGTCGCCACCGCGGCATCCCGGTGATCACGTTCATCAACAAGTGGGACCGTCCCGGCCGGGAGGCTCTCGAACTCTGCGACGAGCTCACGCAACGCCTCGACCTGGCCCCGATGCCGTTGACGTGGCCGGTCGGTGAGGCGGGCCGGTTCCGTGGGGTCCTCGACGTCCGGGACGACGCGTTCGTGGCCTTCGAACGGACGGTCGGAGGGGCGACCGTGGCGGAGGAGCACCGGTTGTCCGCCGAGCGGGCCGCGGAGGAGGTGGGGGAGGACTTCGCCCGCGCGAGGGAAGAGGTGGAACTCGTCACCGCGTCGGGCGGGGAGTTCGATGCCGCCGCCTATCTGCGGGGCACCGCCACGCCGGTGTTGTTCGGTGCCGCGGTGCTGAACTTCGGGGTCCGGCATCTGCTGGACCTGCTGGTGGAGCTGGCGCCCAGGCCGGAGCCCAGGGTGGACGTCGAGGGCAATCCGCGTCCGCTGAACTCCGAGTTCTCGGCGTTCGTGTTCAAGGTGCAGACGGGCATGGACCCGGCGCATCGCGATCAGGTGGCGTTCGCGCGTGTGTGCTCGGGGGCGTTCGAGCGGGGCATGGTGGTCACCAACGCCACCACGAAACGGCCGTTCGCCACCAAGTACGCTCACCAGGTCTTCGGGCAGCAACGTTCCACAGTGGATGTCGCGTATCCCGGTGACGTGATCGGTCTGGTGAACGCCTCCGCGCTACGGGTCGGTGACACTCTGTACTCGGGAAAGCCCGCGGTGCGGTTCCCCGGTCTGCCGAGCTTCGCCCCGGCGCACTTCGCGGTGGCCCGGCCCGCGGACCTCAGCAAGGCCAAGCAGTTCCGCAAGGGGGTGGAGCAGCTGTCCTCGGAGGGCGTGGTGCAGTTGCTGACCTCCGATTCACGGGGCGACGCGGCTCCCGTGTTCGCCGCGGTGGGGCCGATGCAGTTCGAGGTCGCGGCCCATCGCATGGAGCACGAGTTCAACTCCCCGGTGAAGCTCGATCGGCTGCCGTACTCGACGGTGCGGAGGCTGGTCGACCCGGCGCAGCGCGCGCTCGTGGACGCGGGCCGCAACAGTGAGGTCCTGACGCGGGCCGACGGCACCGACCTGGCGTTGTTCGTCGACGACATGAGCATGCGACTGCTGCTGCGCCGGCACCCCGAACTTCGGCTGGAGACGTTGGTGGCGTCCGGCGCCTGAACCCCTATCGTGCTGGCGACGAACGCGAGCGAAAGGAAGTCGAGTCGTTGCCGGAACTGAGGGAACCCCTGACACGGGGGTTGTCGCAGGTATGGGAACTGGAGCGCGTGCTGTGGGAGGGTGACACGGCGTTCCAGCACGTCGTCATCGCCGAGACCTCGCAGGGCGTCTCGTTGTTCTGCGACAACGATCCGCAGAGCACCGAACTCGCCCAGCGGCACTACCACGAGGCCTTGTTCGTGCCCGCCGTCCTGCTCGCCGACCGCGTCGAACGGGTGCTCGCGGTGGGCTCCAGCGAAGGCGTGATCAGCGAACTCGCGGTGGCCGCGGGCGCGACGCACGTCGATCACGTCGACATCGACCGTGAGGTGGTCGAGCTATGCGCGAAGTACCTCCCCTACGGGTACACGCCCGAGGCGCTGGACCGCGCGGTCCGTGGTGAGGGCCCCGTGAAGATGCACTACGACGACGGCTGGGAGTTCGTGCGCCGCGTCGCCGAGTCGGCCGAGGAGGAGTCGAAGTACGACGTCATCGTGGCCGACCTGCCGGGGGAGCGGGACGACGAAGCCCAGCACAACCGCCTCTTCGGCACCGAGTTCCTGCGTTACTGCGCGCGGGCGCTGCGTCCGGGCGGGGTCGTGACGTCGCAGGTCGGGTGCCCCACCCTGTGGTTGAACACGATGCTGCGCCGGGCCCACGCGCGGTTCGGCGAGGTCTTCGGCACCGTTGCCTACTACGGTTCGGACGAGTTCGACTGGGCCTTCCTCGTGGGCAGGTCGGACGTCGTGGCCGACCCCACTGCGCGCATGGTCGAGCGGTTGGCCTCGTTGCCGTATCGGCCGGTGACCCTGGACGCCGACGCCCTGCGAGCGGGTAGTGTCCTTCCGTACACGATTCGTCACTCACGGCAGTCGGGAGGCACTCGGCCCGCGTAGCGAGCCGGCGCCGGGCCCGTCACGAGCGGCCCGGCGCCGGACCTCGGAAGTCCATCTCGGACAGTCGGAGATCGGTTCGCCGGTCTCGACCGTGCCGGGGCGGCCCGACGGGCGGGTTCACCGGTGCCGTCCGCCCGTTGGCGCGGCTTTCGCGTTCGGAAAACCCCGCTCGTCGGGCGCCGTTCATCGAGTGGTGAGAGCCGCGGCCAAGCACCACACGGCGGCCGCCGCCAAGGCTGCGGCCAGCACGCCCGGCCACCACTCCGAGGTGGAAGCGGCCAGGAACGCCTGTATCGCCGCCGTCGTCGCGAACGTCAACGCGAGGACGAACAGGGTCGTGCGGATGGTCGGCCACGGCCTCGTGACTCGTCGCGGCATTGACACCGACCTCCTCGGTGCGGGACGTGCGAGGTATCGCTCCGCCCGGCTTGGGAGTTACGTCCGAAGTCGAAGGGGGCCGGAAATGTGGTCCACACCGCTGACGGGCTCCGGCGAGGCGCGGTGAGACGGAGCACAGTGACGGCTCGCGCGCGAGTGGCCGACACAGTGGTTGAACAGCGGAAACCCGCCCGCCGGACGCCTGCGGTCCGGACGAGCGCGAGGCCGAGGCGAAGACGCATGTCACACGTACCTTTGCCCATTTCGTCGCTCCGAATAGAGTCCGGGCGGGAACACCTCCGATGAGGCGGGCCTCATAACTGGCGTGACCGGTCGCTTCCGACGTGACCAGGCGGAAAAAAGTCATATTGACTCACGCGAAGACCACTGCTTAACCTCGCGCTAAGCGATGGCTTAGCGCTGTTGAAGAGCGCGTGACGTCCGCTGCACAGGTTGGGGGCCCAGTGAGATACGTGTTGTTGGAAGGGCCTTGAGCGCGTTGTTGAACAAGAGTGCCGCCTCACACCGTGGGCGTTCGACCATTCGCACCCGAGTGCTCGCCATTGCCTTCATCCCGAGCCTCGTCTTCCTGCTCACCGGTGTGGTGCTCGCCGGATACCTGATCTTCGACGCGATCCAGACCCGGTCCTTCACCACGAAGGTCCACGAAGCCGCCAGGCCCGCCGGTGTGTTGTTCGCGAACGTCCGCGAGGAACGCAGGCTGACGCTGCAGGAACTCGCCATGACGCGGTCGCTGCGGGCGGAGTTGACGGAGCAGCGCGAGCGGACCGACGCCGCGGCCCGTGGCATGGCCGACGACCTGCGCGGCATCGCCGAGGACGCCCCGGAGAACGTCCGGCGGCACGTCCGCAGCGCCGAGGAGCGGGTCGCGCAGCTCGGCGAGTTCCGGCAGCGCGTCGACACGGAGAAGGTCTCGCTGCAGGAGGCGTACGACTTCTACAACGGGATTATCGACGCCTACGTGCTCGGTCTCAACGGTGTCGCGCAGGAGACGCCGAGTGCCGAGACGGCGTACAAGCGCATGGTGGCGATGCCGCTGTTCGTCAGCGCCGACTCCATGTCGCGTGGGGACGCCCTCGCCGCCGCCGGTATCGCGGGCGGTGGGCTGACGGAACAGGAGTTCCGCACCTACATCGGTCAGGTCGGTGCCTACCACTCCACCCTGGAGCAGGCGGTACCCGACATGATCCCCTCGGTTCGCGAGAAGTACGAGGCGTTGGTGGCCGGCGACGCCTGGAAGACGCTGACCAGCGTCGAGAACGCGTTCCTGCGGGGCAACACCACCGACCTGCCCGTGGCCGAGACCGAGTGGCGTGCCGCGGCGGCCGAGGTCGGTGCGGCGTTGTGGGACCTCTACGTCGAGCAGAGCACGGAGGCCACCGAGCTCGCTCTTGACGAGGCGGACTCGACGCTGTACACGTCGATCGTCGCGGGCGCGGTGATCATCGTGATCGCCCTGGGCGCGTTCTTCCTGGCGTGGCGGTTGTCGGACGGCCTGATCAAGCGACTCGTCGCGCTCCGGGAGGCGACCCTGGAGGTCGCCGAGGAACGCATGCCCCGCATCGTCGAGAGGCTCCGGAAGGGCGAGCAGGTGGACCTCGCCTCCGAGGTCTCCTACCTCGACCACGGTGACGACGAGATCGGCCAGGTGGCGGAGGCGTTCAACCAGGCGCAACGCACCGCCATTGCGGCGGCCGTCGACGAGGCCAAGACCAGGGAAGGTACCCAGAAGGTCTTCCTCAACATCGCCCACCGCAGCCAGGTCATCGTGCACCGGCAGCTTTCGGCGCTCGACGCCGCCGAGCGCAAGCAGGAGGACCCCGACCAGCTCGACCTGCTGTTCAAGCTGGACCACCTGTCGACGCGGGCGCGCCGCAACGCCGAGAACCTGATCATCCTGGGTGGGGAGCAGCCCGGTCGGCAGTTCCGCAACCCCGTGCCGGTGGGCGACATCGTGCGCGGTGCGATCGCCGAGACCGAGGACTACAAGCGCGTCAGCATGGGCAAGCTGCCCAGCTCCGCCGTCGCGGGTCCCGCCGTCAGCGACTTGGTGCACCTGCTCGCCGAGCTGATCGACAACGCGACGTCGTTCTCGCCGCCGCAGTCGCGGGTGGAGATACGCGGTGAACTCGTGGGTCGGGGCCTGGTCATCGAGATCGAGGACCAGGGCATCGGCATGGAGGCCGAGGAGCTGGAGCGGCTCAACGAAATGCTGCGCACGCCCCCGGACTTCAGCTTCATGGCGCTGTCGGAGGAACCGCGGCTGGGGCTGTTCGTGGTCGCCAGGCTGGCGGCGAAGCACGGCTTCTCCGTGACGCTGCGCGAGTCGGCCTACGGCGGCACCCGTGCGATCGTGCTCGTGCGCGCCGATCTGCTGAGCGAGGTCTCCGACGACGAGAACCGCACGCCGCCCTCAGAGGCCGCCGAGACGCGGGAAAGCGACGCCCCGGTGGCCCCCGTGAGCCGCAGGCCGAGGGCGCTGCCGATGCGCAACGGCAAGGAGAAGGTCAACGGCGCCTCCTCGGCCACCGTGACCACGACGCTGGAACCGCCGTTCCCCGACAACCCGGAAACGGCCACCGTCCGCCGCGCGCCCGTTTCGCCGCCGAGCGAGCCCAAGCAGTTGCCCGTGGGCGGTGACGAACGTCCCGAACTGCCCCGGCGCAGGCGCCACGAAGAGGAGCAGCCCGAGAGCTCGTCGGACGACCGCTCCGAGAGCACCGTCGAGGCCGTGCAGGGAGAACTGCTGGAGGAAGACGTGCTCGAGTGGACGCCGGACTCGCGAAGCGGGGGCAGGCACGCCGAGAAGGACACGGAATCGGAGCCGACCCGGTACGTGCCCAAGCTGCCGAGGGAACTGCCGAGGGCGAACCGGCCGGCGGGAGACTCCCGGCCCCGGCACCAGGCTCGACCGGGCCACGACAGGCCCGCTCACGAGCGACCGGCGCAGCCCGCGGGTCCGGCGAACACTCGTCCCGGCTCGGCCGCACCGTCCGCCGAGGGCGGTCTCGACGCGGGGCGGCCACCGCTGCCGCGTCGCCGCAAGCAGCAGAATCTCGCGCCGCAGCTCAAGGACGACACGAGCACCCTCAATCTCGCAAGCGTCGACGATGCCGCTGGGAACGAGGACTACGACACCACGCCCGAACAGGCCCGCAGCAGGCTCTCGGCGTTCCAGCAGGGAACGCGCCGAGCCCGGCAGCACCAACCCGGCCCCGACGAGTCTGGAGACTGAGGAACACCATGGCCAACTCGGTAGTCAACGAACTTGACTGGCTGCTCGACGATTTGGTGAGCCAGGTCGCTGGAGCCGACCGGGCCGTCGTCCTGTCGGCCGATGGACTTTTGATCGGCCGATCCAGTAACTTGTCCGAAGAGGACGGTGAACACCTGTCGGCCGTCGCGTCCGCCTTCCAGAGCCTCGCCAGGGGCACGGGGCGGCACTTCGGAGGAGGGCAGGTGAGGCAGACGGTCGTCGAGATGGACCACGCCTTCCTGTTCGTCACGGCGGCCGGGCGCGGTGCTTGCCTCGCGCTGTTGACATCGGAGGACGCGGACATGGGCATGGTGGCCTATGCGATGAACATGATGGTGAAACGCGTCGGTGCGGTGTTGAGCGCAGCGCCACGGGTGGAGCACCACATCACGTCATGAGCAGCAACGGCGAGGAGATGTGGTCGGACGAGCGCGCGGGGCTCGTGCGCTCGTACGTCGTGACTGGCGGCCGGACCCGGTCGGACAATTACGGCCTCGATATGATGACGCTGGTGGTGGCGCTGTGCACTCCGGCTGAGGCCTCGCATCTCCCCGAGGAGTACGCGAAGATCGTTCGGTTGTGCCAGCACCCGATGTCGGTGGCAGAGGTCGGAGGTCACATCGACCTCCCCCTGCCCGTGGTGAAGGTTTTGCTCAGTGATTTGATCGAGCAGAACTACGTGATCTTCCGTAAGGCTGCGCCCCCGACCGAAACACCAAACAAGCACGTACTGCAGGCGGTTCTCGATGGCATCCGCAAACTCTGACGACCGGCGCCTGAGGGCGACAGCGGTGAAGCTGCTGATCGCCGGGGGCTTCGGTGTCGGCAAGACGACGATGGTGGGCTCGGTGAGCGAGGTACCGCCGTTGCGCACCGAGGAGATGTTGACGTCGGCGTCGGAAGGCATCGACGACCTGTCCGGTGTGGAGGCCAAGAGCACCACCACGGTGGCACTGGACTTCGGGCGTATCACCATCAGCCCGGACCTGATCCTGTACCTGTTCGGTACGCCGGGTCAGGACCGGTTCTGGTTCATGTGGGACGAGCTGGCCCAGGGCGCGCTCGGCGCGGTGGTTCTCGCGGACACGCGCCGGTTGGAGTCCTGCTTCCCCGCTGTCGACTTCTTTGAGCGCAGGGGACTGCCGTTCGTCGTCGGGGTGAACTGCTTCGACAACGCCTACCGGTACGGCACCGAGGAGGTGCGTGCGGCGCTCGACGTGGGTCCGAACGTGCCGGTGCTGCTGTGCGACGCCCGCGACCGCGAGTCCACCAAGCAGGTCCTCGTCACCCTGATCCAGCACGTGATGGCCTCGGCGAACATGGTCCCCGCCGCCTACTGACATCGTGTCCGCAGCCTGCGCACGCGTGTCCGCACTTCCGGTACGCGTGTTCGCACTTCTCGCACGCGATGCTCAGCTCACCGGCCGTGCCGTCACCTGAATCATGGGGCTGACGGGCACCCAACGCGGGATCTCGGAGAACTCCTCCACCTCGTCGAGCTCGAACTCGCCGTGGCGCCGCAGGGTGCCCAGGGTATCCCGGTTGGGATGACACCCCGCGCCGAAGACCTTCCACACCGGTGTGACGAGGTCCTGCCCCCGCGCCAGTCGGCCGGTGCCCCGGACGTGTTCCAACAGCACCAGCTTCCCGTCGTCGCGCAGCACTCGCCGAGCCTCCGCCAGTGCCGCGTCCGGATCGGGGACGGTGCAGAGCACGAGCGTGAACACCACCGCGTCGGCCGAGGCGTCGGCGAACGGCAGCGCCTCGGCCGACGCCTCGGCGATCTCGACGGGAACGCTCGTGGCGGGGGCGCGGCGAGCCAGCCGAGCCCGCATGGCCGGGTCCGGCTCCACGGCCACGATCCGTTCGGCCGACCGGAGGTAGGGCAGATTGGCGCCGGTGCCCGCGCCGATGTCGCAGACCGTCCCCGTCAGACCGTGCAGCAGTGCCTCACGACGCTTCCCGAGGAAGCCTCGCTCGGCGGCGGCGTTCAGTCGGTCGTAGAACCCCGCGAAGATTCGATGACCTCGCACGCCTCCCACGCTAGCGCCCGAACGCCAAGATCGTCGGTCGGCGCGGCTAGGCCCCGGTTCCGTTGATCGCCCGATCGAGCAGTTGGATCGGATGCATCATGGGGACGTCGTCGAGGTAACGGCGGATCTGCAGCAGACAGCCGGGGTTGGCCGTCACCAGCAGGTCCGGCGCGACCGCGCGGACGTTGTCGGCCTTGCGCTCGCCGAGTTCGGCGGCGGGTTCGGGCTGGACGAGGTTGTAGATACCCGCCGATCCGCAGCACAGCTCGGCCTCGGGAAGATCCACCACCTCCAGGCCGGGGATCGTGCGCAGTACGGCTCGCGGTTGCTCGCGTATTCCCTGGGCATGGCCGAGGTGGCAGGCGTCGTGGTAGGCGACCTTCGCCTCTATCCGGCGCCTCGGGGCTCGGGGTTCCAGCTCGGCGAGCAGCTCGTTCACGTCGCGCACCTTGGCACTGAACTCCCGTGCGCGCTCGGCCCACTCGGGGTCGTCGGCCAGTAGGTGCGCGTACTCCTTCATCGACGACCCACACCCCGCCACGTTCACGACGATGGCGTCCACCGGCAGTTTCTCGAACGTGGCGATGGTGCGTTTGGCGTGCTCGACGGCGTGTTCCTCGCGACCCGCGTGCAACCCCAGCGCACCGCAGCACCCCTGTCGCCTCGGCGTCAGCACCTCGCAGCCCTCGGCGGCGAGCACCCGCTGCGTGGCGGCGTTGACCTCGTGGAAGAACACGTCCTGCACACAGCCGGACAGCATGGCGACCCGCCGCCGCACCGGTCCCTTCGCCCGGACCCGTCGGGGCAGTGCCGCGAACGCCTCCCGCAACCGGACCGGTGGGAGCAGGGCCTGCATGGCACGCAGCCGTGGCGGAAGCACGCGCTCGACCAGCTTCGGCAACCCGGACCTCTGGTAGACCAGCCCCAATACCGCCGCGGCGCGCAGCCTGCGCCGGTAGGGGAACAACGTGAAGATCGCGTTCCGGAACAGGCGGTCGGACATCCGCCGTTCGACGTTGCGCTCGATCTGCGGCCGGGTCGCCTCCAGCAGCCGGTCGTACTGCACCCCGGACGGGCACGCGGTCACGCAGGCCATGCAGCCCAGGCACGCGTCGATGTGCTGGGTGAACGACCCCTCCAACCCGATCTCCCCGCGTTCGGCGAGGTCCATCAGGTAGATCCGGCCGCGCGGGGAGTCCATCTCCTCGCCCCAGAGCTGATACGTGGGACACGTCGGCAGACAGAATCCACAGTGCACACAGTCGTCGAGCAACTCCCGCGACGGTGGGTTGTGCGGGTCGAATGCCGACTGTCCGGATGGCTCGGTCACGGTGTGGCCTCCCGATCATCCAACCACGACCCGAGACGGCCGGGACACAACCGTCCCCGCGGGTCGAGTTCGTTCTTCAACGCCCGCAGCACCCGCACCGCGGAGGGAGTCTGTCCCCACGGGCGTACGCCGTTCGGTACGGCACGTCGCACCACGGAGGTGCCCCGGACGGCCGTGACGGCGTCGTGCACCGCCTCGATGCCGGAGTCGGGAACGGACAGGGTCGCCACCCCCGTGCCGAGTCCGACGGCCGCCCCGGTGACGTCCACGTCGCTTGCGTCGAGTACGTCGGGCAGTTTGCTGGGGCGCACTCCGATGCGGACGCTCGCCGCCTCCACGAGTTCGGCGTGCCTCGCCCACACCGTGTCGGCGGCGTCCTCGGAGAGCACGGTGCCGCCCAGCTCCGCGGCGAGTTCCCGCGCTCGGATCTCGGTGCCCTCGGCGGTGCCTTCCAGACGGGCGAGCAGCATTCCGTCGAACCACTCCAGGGCCACGGGCTCGCTCTGGCCGGACAGCACCGAGACGGCGTGCCGCGCGGCGGTGCGCAGGGGAGCCTCGACGCACACCGTGCGGGTGGCCGAGGGGATCGGGTGCACGCGCAGCACGATCTCGGCCAGCAAGCCCAGCACGCCGTAGGAGCCGTGCGCGAGTTTCGCCAGGTCGTAGCCCGCGACGTTCTTGATGACGTGGCCGCCGGTGCGGGCGACGGTGCCGTCGGCGAGCACGATCGTCGCTCCGATGACGAGGTCGCGAAGCGAGCCGTAGGCCAGCGACAGCGGGCCGGAGTCGGCCGTGGCGACGAGGCCGCCCACCGTGGCGCCGCGCTGGACCCTGGCCGCGTCGAACGCCACGCGCTGGCCGTGCGTGGCGAGTTCGGCCGCGAGGTCGCGCAGTGGTGTTCCGGCCTTGACCGACACGGTCATGTCGGCCGGGTTGTAGGTGAGCACTCCCGTCATCCGGGTCGTGTCGAGCACCGTCGGGGTGGGGCGCGGTGGGTCCGCCCAGTCCGCCGCCGTCGCGGCGCCGCGAATCTCGACGGGACCTCGCGTGTCGGCGAGCGCCTCGTGCGCCTCGCGGAGGTCGGTGGGCGCGAGCATGGTCGGCGTCGCTGTCATAGCCGTTCGATCACTCCTGCCTCCTCCAGCGGGTGTGGCCGGTAGGGTCCCGGAGCTTCGCCGCAGAGTCTCGGCGTGGGCAACAACTTGCCCGGATTGCACAGGCGCCGCGGGTCGAACGCCGAGCGCACGCGGTCCATCGTCGCGAGGTCGTCGGTGCCGAACATGCGAGGCATCGAGCACGCCTTGTCGGTGCCGATGCCGTGCTCGCCGGACAGCGAGCCACCCAGCTCGACGCACAGCTCCGCGATCCGCTTGGCCAACGCCTCGGCGCGGTCCTGCTCGCCCGCGGCGGCGTCGTAGAGCACCAGCGGGTGCAGGTTGCCGTCGCCCGCGTGGAACACGTTGGCCACCCGCAACCCCTCCGCTCGGCCCATCTCCTCGATGCGGCCCAGCACCTCGGCGAGACGGGTGCGGGGCACCACGCCGTCCTGCACGAAGTAGTCGGGGCTGATGCGGCCCACGGCGGCGAAGGCGGCCTTGCGCCCCTTCCAGATCCGGGCGCGTTCGGCCGTGTTGCCCGCGATGTGCAGCCGGGTGCAGTGGTGCCGTTCGCAGATGGCCTTGACCTGCTCGAACTGTGCGGCGCACTCGGTGGCCGGGCCGTCGAGCTCCACCACGAGCGCCGCGGCCGTGCTCAGCGTGTACCCGGCGTGGACGGCCTGCTCGGCGGCCTGGATGGCGAGGTTGTCCATCATCTCGACCGCGGCGGGCACGATGCCCGCGGCGACGATGTCGCTCACCACCTCACCGGCGTCGCGTACGGAGTCGAAGTCGGCGAGCAGCGTGCGGACCGTCTCGGGTACGGGCAGCAGCCGCACCGTGACCTCGCAGACGATGCCGAGGGTGCCCTCCGAGCCGATGAACACGCCGCGTAGGTCGGGACCGAGTTGCTCGCCCGTGTCGCCCCCGAGGGTGACCACCTCCCCGTCGGGCAGCACGACGGTCATCGACAACACGTGGTTGGTGGTGAATCCGTACTTCAGGCAGTGCGCGCCGCCGGAGTTCTCCGCCACGTTGCCGCCGATCGTGCAGACCTGCTGGCTGGACGGGTCGGGCGCGTAGTAGAGCCCGTACGGCGCCGCCGCCTTGGTGATGTCGAGGTTGGTGACGCCGGGCTGCAGGGTGGCGCGCCGGTTGACCGGGTCGACCTCCAGCACCCCACGCAGTCGCTGGAGCGAGATCACCACGCCGTCGGCGACGGGCAGCGCGCCTCCGGACAGGCCCGTCCCGGCGCCTCTTGCCACGTACGGCACGCCGTGGTCGTGGCACGCGCGCACGGCGGCGGCAACGCTCGCGGTGTCGGTGGGCAGGACCACGAGCTCGGGGACCACGCGGAAACCGGTGAGCCCGTCGCATTCGTAGCTGCGCAGACCGACCGGGTCGGAGATGACGTTGTCCTCGCCGACCGCGGCGGCCAGTGCCGAACGCACCGTCGCGTCGAGCATCAGCATCCACCCGCTTTCCGCGTTACGGAATGACATTGCCGCTCTAAGGAAACGTTACCGCTCGGCGGGGGTTGGTCAAGACTTGCGTTTCTCGTCCCGGTGGTGGTGAGCGCCTCGTTGCGGGCGTGTCGCGCGCGGTGGTTCCGGAGCGGGGTGGTACCAAGTCCGCATGAGCTGTGTGAGCTGTCGGACGGGTCTCGACCACTGCCATGGCACGGTGGTGCTGCACGTCGACGGTGGTGCCGAGTGCACCGATCCCGACTGCGCGGACGTTCAGCTCGTCCGCCACACGCTCGTCATCCGGTGCGCAGACGTCGAGAGCGAGTGCGGCTGCTACGAGGAGCTCAGGCTCGCTTCGTGAGGCTTGAGGGCGAACCGCAGGCCGAAGTCGTTCACGGTCGCGGGCAGCCGCTCGTGCGTGTGGGTGCGTGAACTCAGTGTTTTCGGTGCCAGCAGGCGGTACTCGCCGCGGGCGAGCAGTTCCGCCAGCAACGTGCTGGTGACCAGCAGCACCAGATTCTCTCCGGGGCAGCGTCCCGGTCCCGAGCTGAACGGGACCAACGCCGGGAAGTCGGGTGCCCGGCCGTCGAGCCAGGCTTCGGGCGCGAATCGGTCGGCGAACGGCACGAGGTCGCGGCTTCGGTGGAAGTACGGCGCGAAGACGACGAACAGTGTGTTCGGCGGCAGCTGCGTGCCCCGCCAGGAGGTGGCCGTCGTGCTCTCGCGCAGTATCACCGGAGTCGTCGGCCACAGCCGCACCGTGTCGAGTACGCAGGCCCTGAGAAACGGTCGTGTGCGATCGTCTTCGTTCAGCTCCGCTTCGGCCGCCGCGGCCCGGTCCGGGTGCGTGGCCAGGAGGGCCAACGTGCGGAGCGTGACCATGCCCGCGGCGTCGAAGGCGAACAACCAGTGGGGCACCTGCCCGTGCGGGTCCACCCCTTCCTCGGCGGGGTGAGCCGCGATCGTCGCGGCGAGGCTGCCCGGCTCGGCCCGGTCGAGGTAGGTGTCCAGCCGCTCGCGGAACCACTCCCGACGCCGACGGGCCTTGGGGGCCAGAAAAGCCCAGTTCCCGCGCAGGCGCAGCGTGGCGAGCGCGTCGGTGACCCCGGTGTCGTCGCGTGCGGCGTCCCCGAGCACCAGCCGCCGCACGATCCGCCACCAGGTCCGTTGGAAGCGGCCCCAGTCGAGCTCGGACGTGTCGGCCGGCAGCGAGCGCGTCTCCTCCCGCACGATCTGCCGGACCCGGTCGGCGAGCGAGTGCTCGGCGCGGGAGGCCTCCAGGACCGCCTCGTTGTAACGGCGGCGCGGGGCACGCTCGGGCATCGGGGTGGCCAGCACGGCGTGGGGTTGGAAGTGCCCGAGGGCCGTGCGCTTTTCCCGAGTCGCGGGGGTGAAGGGAGCCGGGGTGCCCGTCAGCACTCGGCTCACGTCCTCGGGGTCGAGCAACACCGCGACCCGACGACCGGGCACCCGCAGCAAGACGGGCCCGGTACCGTACCGGGCCCGAAGCCTGTGCAGTGCGTGTATGGCGACGCTGTCGAGCCGTAGCCGGTCAGCCAGCGCCATGACGCGGGGCCTGCGCTTGAGCACGCCACCCGCGAGCGTCGGCACGAAGACCTCGCCGGCGACCCTGATCGTGTCGAGGAGGCCGGCTCGGTGGGTCATCGAGTGCGCTGGGTGGGCACGGACCGGCCTTCCTCGGGCGTCAGTCCCAGCGCTTCGAGCAGTTCGGCGCAGTCCTTGGCGTCCAGCGCGGCCGAGGCGACGGCACGGACCGCCCTGCGACGTTGTTCGGGGTCGGGTTCCTCGGTGTACGGCAGCACGGGCCGGGGGTTCTGGCTCGGAGCCGTCGAGGTGTGCGTCATGTTCACGAATACTCCTGCTCGGTCTCGTCGGCGTGCGCGAGATCAACGGTCGGTGAGGCGAGAAAACAGCACCGAAAAACGGTGCCGTTCCCGCCGTGAATGACACGTACCCACTGGGCGGCGGCGTTACACGTCTGGTTTCCCGCCGCAGGTGACTGGGTACGAGCGGTGAAGTGACTCGCCGGTCACGGAAAGGAGGCTGACGTGGGTACCGACGCTTATCTCGCGTTCATCGCCCTGGGTCTGATCATGATTGTGGTGGACGGGCAGATGCTGTACCACAGCGGCAAGCGTTATTTGTCCGACGTGGATTCAGAAGGTGACTCCGTCCACTCGATGGCCAAACTCGTCACCGTTCTGTTCCACCTCGTCATGTTCGGTTTCCTGGCTTTGCTGTCGGTACTGAGCTTCGATTTCGGCGGGAACGTCCTCCGCGCGATCATCGGCAACCTCGGCATCCTGCTGTTGCTGCTGGCCCTCGTGCACGCGGTGACCATGGCGGTCATGTCCCAGATGCACGAGGCGCGCGTCGTCGACGAACGGTACGCACGTCTTTCGCCGCCGCGGACGACCACCAGCACGAACATCCAATTGCAGAGAAGTGCCTTGGTGACGCCCGTTTCGGGGCAACCCGGTGGCGATCCGCGCCTGAGTCCGAGCATCGAGGACCAGGTGAACTGATCGCCGCGGGCGGGTTCGCGGCTCCGGCCGTCGTCGAGTTCTCCCGAAAACGGTCGGCTCCGAGCGAATCGCGGATTCGGTGTGGCCCACCCGACAATATTGCACACGGTACGCGGTCGAACGCGAATCGAATACGAGCCGAATGCGAACGGATGGGCGACACCGATCCGTCGATCGGGTTATCCGTCATTATCGGGGGGCTCGCGACAACACGGCGCGGTTCGCGCACGACAGCAGGGTCGCGAGCAATACGAAATCCGCGACGAACACGAAACGTTGGAGCAGTCCCTCCGGCAGTGAGTCGAACAGAAGCAGCAACGTCGACAGCGGTGGGACGCCGATCGTGACCTTGTCGGCGAGATAGGTGGCGCCGAAGAGGGCGAGCAGCGCGATCGCGATCCACACGAGGCGCGCCAACGTGCGCCGGGTGTCGCGGAGCGCGTTGTCGGTGTCCCGCAGCTGGTCGAGCAGACACAACGCGATTCCGGGTATCGAAAGGAACGCGATCAGGCTCGCGTACTGGTGGATCACGCCGCTCCTCGGGTCGATCTCCGAGGTGAACGTCGCCGGGAACATCGCCGCGGCCACGAGGCCCACCGCCGCGGCGAAGACGAGGATGGTGGCGGTACGGCTGACACCGAGTCCGGAGGCCAGCAGCGCGCCTCGCATCGCCACGATGCCGACGGCGAAGGACAACAGGCTCGCCTCCAGCATCCCCTGGCCCTTGTCGGTGAAGGCGTAACGGCTGATCGGGTCGGTGATCGGGTTGAACGAACTGACGATGTGAAGGACTACCAACGTGAACAGCGCCCACCCCAGGGAGGCGGTGGCAGCGAAGGTCCAGGCACGCACCCGCGCGGGGGCGTCCTCGGTGGATGCCGCTTTTGTCCCCAGTTGCCCCATGACCGCGAGTGTCCTCGCATCACGGAGCGTTGTCCTCAGGGATAGTCCCTGATTGTTACCTGGTCAGCGGCGAAATCGATCACAACGAGAGCTTGATCGTCGTGCCGTTTCGATCGTGGCCAACGATGGCACTCGGAGTCCTCGATCTCCGCTCGTCGCACCGCGTCCAGGGCCGCTTGGGCGCCCTCGTCGCGGGACAGCCGCAGCAGACCGGGCCAGTCGAACACCCCGTAGGGGTCGACGCCCACCGCGACGCCGTCGGTCGCGAGCACCGCGGCCTCGACCTCCGCGCGCGGCCAGTGACGGCGCAGCGCGCGGGACGCCGCTTCGGGGACGGCTTCGGCCACCCAGAATCCGTCCTCGCTGTTACGGAGCCGATCGACCGCGGCCCGCGTACGGAGCGCTCCCGCCTTGCGAAGTCGCTCCAGCCGGTCGTCGTACACCACGTCCGGCCCGGCGGCGGTGAACGCCACCACCGGGCTGTCGGCCAGCACCAGTGCTTCGACCCGGTCGGACGTCCAACGCAGCATCGAGACCGTGCTCGACGGGGAGTGCCGTGGCGTCAGATTCTGCTCCTCGGCCACCTGCGCGATCGACTTCGCCAGCACCGCAGCGAGGTCCTCGTGCGGGTCCAGGTGGTCTTCGAGCGCGCGGGCGAGGAGCCGGGAGTACCAGCCCCCGCTCGGGACACCGGGCCGCATCTCGGTCGCGCCGTCCAGGACGACCACGGTGTCGTCGGCGACGACGACCCGGTCCTCGGTGGGGCGGGGCAGGCCGTCCACACCCACGCCGGGGCGTTCGGCGATGTCGATGCGAGGCATGGGGCGAGTCACCTGTTCTTCGGCGACCATGCGAAGTACGGGAGGAAGAACTGGGTCAGCGGGCCGATGGCCAGCGCGTAGAGCACGGTGCCGACACCCACGGTGCCGCCGAGCAACCAGCCTGCCGCGAGCACGACCACCTCGATGACCGTCCGTACCAGCCCTACCGAGACGCCCGTGCGCGCCGAGAACCCGGTCATGAGGCCGTCCCTCGGTCCGGGTCCGAGACGAGCGCCGACGTAGCTGGCCGTCGCGACGCCGTTCAACACGGTGCCGCCGAGCAGCAACGTCACCTGCCACGCCAGGTGATGCGCCTCGGGAAGCACGAACCTCACCAGGTCGACGACCACGGCGATGACGACGACGTTGGCCACGGTGCCGACACCGGGCCGCTGCCGCAGCGGAATCCACAGCGCGAGCACCACCACGGCCGTCAGCGCGGTGACCGTGCCGAAGCTGAGCGCGGTGCGCTCGGCCACGCCTTCGTGCAGCACGTCCCACGGGTTCAAGCCCAGCCCCGAGCGGGTCATCATCGCCATGCTCGTGCCGTAACAGACCAAGCCCGCGAAAAGCTGGGGCAGCCGACGGGCGGGGTCCGTGGAGACGGGAACGGGACTGAGTTCGACGGGGGCTTTCACCGATGCCACCCGGCCAATATGCGAGAGAACGGATCGGCTCACCAGAGCCAATCCACGGGCCATTGGCCCATTCGGAAGTGGGCTACGACACAGGTTGTGGGGAACGCCGGTGCGCCGGATGCGAAGCAGGGCCGTCACTCCAGGGAAAAGGACGGTGGCATCCGGCGCACCGGCTCGTCACCGTGCCCGGGGGTGGGGGCACGGGCGCCGCGGGTCGTTCCCGGCATCGCCCCTCGCCATGCCGGGAAGACCCCTCGGCTCAGGCGCGCGTCGGTGCGTGGTTCTCGCCCGGCGCGGTGAGCGAGAACCGCCGACGCGCACCCGTGGGCCTCGAAACCACGGGGGCATCGTGGAACCGAGACCATGACCCGTCACGGCCGGGCGCGGTCGGCCGAGCGGGAAGAGTGGAATACACGGGACAACCTCTCGGTAAACGGCGTTGGGGAACGTGACCGCTACCGGTGACACCCGTCGTGACGACACACGGGTGGCCGGTTACCGAGGTCGGGTCAGTCGGGAGAGGTGGTGGGCAGCGCGGCTTCTCTGCTGACGCCGGCGACGCCGTGATCGCGGCTGCTGCCCAGCAGGCGGAGTTGCGTCACCGTGGGGAAGGCCCCCAGGATGCCGTGCTCGCCGCGGTGGAGGTGCTGAAAGCCGTCCTGCAGCGACGCCGTGGTCGACTGCGCCGTGGCGGGCGCCGGAGCGGCCGGCGACGGCGCTAGGGGGCCGAGGGGGCGTGGGGAGCGACCGTCCCTCGCCTCGGTGTCCCCGGACTCCGAGGGGGTCCAGCGGGAGGTGTCGGCGCTCTCGGTCGCCCGGTCGGTTCGGAGGTGCGATCGAGGACCGGCGGGTGGTTTCGCGGGTTCCCTCGGCGCGGTGACGGGCTCGACGCGGCGTTCGTCGGGCCGGTCGGGGCGCCCGTCGGGATGTGCGGGCGCGAGGGGAGAGACGCCGATCGGAAGCCGGGGCAGGGTGATTCCGGGGAGCACGTCCGTCGGCGAGCGGGTGATGGGCAGCGCGCCGGGGACGTCGACGACGCCCTCGATCGTGTCCTGGATCGGCTCGGTGATCTCCGGCAGTGCGGTGAACAGCAGTCCGGTGAGGTGGCCGGTGGTGTGGACGAGGCCCTTCGTGGTGGACAGCAGTGTGGTGGTGGCCGCCGACAGCAGCGTCGGCTTCCGGTCCGCCTCGGGCTCCGGGGAGCGGGGCGGAGCGGTGTCGGCCTCGTCGGGGAGGTCGGTGTCGGGCAGCTCGGCGGTGTCGGAGGCCCGGTCGCCGTTGCCGACGTGGTCGCCACCGGTGCCGTCGTCGCTCGGGACGGTGGGTTCGGTGCCGGACGGAGCGGGGTCGACTTCGTCGGTGACGGGCTCCGTGCTCTCGGGGAAGTCCTCGTCGGTGTCTTCGTCGACGGTGCCCTCGTCGACGTTCCCGTCGAGGTCGCCCGCGGGGTTTTCCGGAGCGGGCAGCGCCTCGCACGTCGGGAGGTCGGCCCGTGTCAGCGGCCCGTGCTCCCGCGTGCCGTCGGCCTCATGGGAACACGTCGATAGCTCGGGGGGCTCGTCCTCGGCGGCGGCGGCGCCCGCGATGAGGGCGGACACCAGCCAGCCGCCCGCGACGAAGCCGAGCACGAGGAGGAGTCGACGGACGACGGCGGTGCGCACGCCGTCGTGGTGAGCGCGCGCGGGGGCGGTCGTCGGAGAGCCCATAGCTCTCACCGCCACCACCACCTGCCTGTTTCGTGCGTACGTCGTCGTCTCGGTCGCTGATCACCGCAGCTGATCACTGCTTGAGCGCGACCCGGCTACCCCGTGAGTGCCATTTTTAGCATCGCGGGTGCTCGTTTCACCCCGTCGGTGTGCGATCCGCCCCGGACGGTGCAACCCATTACAAGGTACGCAACCGCTCAATCGCTTCGTCGAGCACCTCCTCTCGTTTACAGAAAGCGAAACGCAACAGGTGGCGCCACTCTTTAGGGTGATCTGTAAACACACTTACAGGTACTGCCGCAACCCCGGCTGTTTCTGGTAGACGCCACGCGAGTTCCTCCGCATCGGTGAAACCGAGTGGACGAACGTCGGCGCAGACGAAATACGTGCCCGCGCCCGGCCGCACCCCGAAGCCCGCGTCGGCCAGGCCGGCACACAACCGGTCGCGTTTGGCCCGGAGCGACTCCCGAAGGGATTCCACCCACGGCAGTTCGTGCCGCAGCGCGTAGGCGACGGCTGGTTGCAGCGGTCCTCCGGAGACGAACGTGAGGAACTGTTTCGCTGCCCGAACCGCCGAGGTGAGTTCCCTCGTCGCGCAGACCCAGCCGATTTTCCATCCGGTGCAGTTGAACGTCTTGCCCGCGCTGGAGATCGACACCGTTCGCGACGACATCCCCGGAAATGCGGCCAACGGGAGATGTTCGGCGTCGTCGAAGACCAGATGTTCGTAGACCTCGTCGGTGACGGCGAGCAAATCGTGCTCGACACACAATTCCGCGAGCCCGGCGAGTTCGGTCCTCGTGAAGACGGTTCCCGTGGGGTTGTGCGGGGAGTTCACCAGGATCGCCTTCGTGTTCGGTGTAACGGCCGCGCGTACGGCGTCGAGGTCGAGTGCGAACCGGTCGCCGTCCGGTACCAACGACACGACTCGCCGGGTGGCGCCCGCCATCGCCACCGCCGCGGCGTAGGAGTCGTAGTACGGCTCGATGACGATCACTTCGTCGCCGGGGCCGGTGAGGGCGAGCAGGCTCGCCGCGATGGCCTCGGTGGCACCCGCTGTGACGAGGATCTCCCCATCGGGATCGTACTCGGTGCCGTAGCGCGCGCGGTGTGCCGCGATCGCCTCCCGCAGTTCGGGACGCCCCGGGCCCGGTGGGTACTGGTTGGCGCCGGAGAACAGGGCCTTTTTCGCCTCTTCCAACATGCCCTCGGGGCCGTCGGTGTCGGGAAAGCCCTGGCCGAGGTTGATCGCCGAGGTTCGCGTGGCGAGCGCGGTCATCTCGGCGAAGATCGTGGAAGTGAACGGTCGCAGGCGTTCGACGAGTACAGGTTCACGCACGAGGGCTCATCCTCACGGACAATCGCGGCATGGAGCAAACGAGGTCCACTGCCGTCCCCCTCGGCCCGCCGGGAGCCTTCGAGCGGGAGGAGAGCAAGCGGCGGGGCCTACGCCGGATGAAGCTGGTGGCGCTGAGCTTCCTGCTCGGTGCGACGGTGATCTTCCTGCTGACCACGTGGGCGCAGGCCGAGGGCTGGCCGGGCTGGGTCGGTTACGTCCGCGCCGCCGCCGAGGCGGGCATGGTCGGCGCGCTGGCCGACTGGTTCGCGGTCACCGCGCTGTTCCGGCATCCGTTGGGGCTGAAGATCCCGCACACCGCGATCATCCCGAACAAGAAGAACGTGCTCGGCAACAGCCTCGGCGAGTTCGTGGGGACGAACTTCCTCGCGGAGTCGGTGGTGCGCGACAAGCTGCGCCGGGTCGAGACGTCGAGGCGGGTCGGCGAGTGGTTGGCCAAACCCGAAAACGCGGAGCGGGTGACGGCGGAGCTGGCCACCGTCGTGCGCGGTGCCGTGACGGTGCTGCGGGACGAGGACGTGCAGGCCGTGATGGAGCAGGCGGTCGTCAAGCGTGTGCTCGATCAACAGTGGGGACCGCCCCTGGGCAAGTTGTTGCAGCAGGTGCTGACCGACGGCGCGCACTACCGGCTCGTGGATCTCGTCGTCGACCGGGCCTACGAGTGGGTGCGTGACAACCACGAGACCGTGCTGCGGGTGGTGTCGGAGCGGGCGCCGTCGTGGTCGCCGAGGTTCGTCGACGCGATGCTCGCCGACAAGGTCTACGGCGAGGTGTTGTCGTTCGCGTGGGCGGTCAAGACGGACGTCAACCATCCGATGCGACTGGCGTTGGACCGCTTCCTCGTCGAGTTCGCGGGCGACCTCCAGAAGGACCCGGACACGATGGCGCGCGCGGAGGCGGTCAAGCAGCAGTTGGTGGAGCACCCCGAGGTGCGCAAGGTGATCGACTCGGCGTGGACGACGGCGAAGGAGATGTTGCTCAACGCCGCCGAGGACCCGTCGAGCGAGCTGCGCAGGAGGGTGTCGACCGGGCTGGCGTCGTTGGGGGAGCGGTTGCAGTCCGACCCCGCGTTGGCGGCGAAGGTTGACGGCTGGGTGGAGGGTTCGGCGGCGTACGTCGTGACGAACTACTCCCGCGAGATCACCACGATCATCACCGACACGGTCGAACGGTGGGACGCCGAGGAGACCTCCCGCAAGATCGAGCTTCAGGTGGGGCGCGATCTGCAGTTCATCCGGATCAACGGCACCGTGGTGGGCGCGTTGGCCGGGTTGGTCATCTACACGGTGGCGCAGGTGTTGTTCTGAGATCGTCTGCTCGATCGGGTGAAGTTATCCACAGATTGGGGAGTTATCCACCGAGTTATCCACAAGGTTGCTCCATCTGGGTGATGGACAGGGTGGAGCGTCGTCGGAACGTCCGAGCCTTCCGTCGATTGCCGCAGACCCGCATCGAGCACCACGTGCGGGAGCGGTTGCGGGATCTGTCGTGGAACGCCCGGCGGCAGTCGTCGGCCGGGCAGATCTTGATGCGGTTCCGCTCGCCGAGCACGGTGAGTCGCGCAGCGGCGGCGTACACGGCGGCCACGGCGGTGCTCGGCTCGAACGCCACGCCGCCGGCCGAGGGCGACGTCCTCACGGGCACGTGGACGGTGGGGGCGACGTCGTCCGCGGCGCGGTCCCCGGCGGCGGCGCGCAGTGCCTCGCGGGCGCGGGTGGCCTCCGGTAGCGGGTCGGCGGTCAGGCCGCGGTCGGAAGCCCAGGTCCGCCACGTCTCCTCCGAGCCCAGCACGTCTGTGTCGGCTTCGGCGTCTCGGGTGTTGAGGAAGTCCAGTACCAGCGACACGTCCGGGTCCACGGCGCCAGTGTAAAGCGGTTGTCACCTCGATGAATAACCTCCATAATCCGGTCACTGGTTACGGGAGGCGTGATGGGTGGCACGATCAAGCTGGACTGTGTGGTGCTGGACTGCCCCGACCCGGTCGGGCTGGCTCGCTTCTACGGCGAGTTGCTGGGCTGGAAGCCCGACGAGCCCGTCGTCGAGGCCGACGGCGGCGAATGGGTGACGCTGCGGAACCCGGACGGTGGAGTGCATCTGGCCTTCCAACGGGACCCGGACTACCGGGCGCCGACCTGGCCGTCCAACGAGCGGGCGCAGATGCTGCACCTCGATTTCCACGTGACGGACTTCGAGGCTTGGCATCGGCGGGCCGTGGAACTCGGCGCCACGGTGTTGCGGGACCGGGATGCCACGTTCACGGTCTACGCCGACCCCGCGGGGCATCCTTTCTGTCTGTGCCGGAACGAGAGCTGAACGCCGCCGGCGACGTGACTCCGCCGGAAGATCGAAATGCGTAGTCTGGGGCGCGTGATCTGTCCCAAGTGCCAGAACGTGATGACGACGGTAGACAAGAACGGCGTCCACATCGAGCAGTGCGGTGGGTGCCGGGGCATCTTCCTGGACCGGGGGGAGCTCGAACAGATCGTGCGTGCGGAGAGCTCCTTCTACGCCTCGGCGCCCCCACCGCCCTACAAGCCGCCCTCGGCTCCACCGCCACCGCCCGCGGCCCCGCCCCAGCATCACGGCGCGCACGGCTACTACGGCGACTCGCCGCGCCCGTACCACGGCGGACACGGAGGGCACTACGCGGACTCGCCCCGTCCGTACCACGGTGGGTACTACGACTCGCCCCGCCCGTACGGACACGGACACCGGCGGAGGAAGAGCTTCCTGGAAAGTCTGTTCGACTGACGCCGGGCGTGCTGGACCTCAAAGTCTGTCCCACCTGCGGTGAGCGGGCCGAACTTCCCGTCGTCGAACAGGACCGGCTGGTGTGCGCGAGGTGTGGGCATCGCGCCGGGTTCCGGCGGTTGCCCCTGCTCGCCCTGACGGGGCCCAGCGGCGCGGGCAAGTCCACGGTGGGCCCCGAACTCGCGCGTCGGCTGTCCGACGAGGTCGTGGTGCTGGAGCAGGACGTGCTCTGGACGGGGGCGCTGCGCGACGACGTGGACGGGCATCCCGCGTTCCGCTCGACGTGGTTGCGGATGGCCGCCATGATCCATCAGAGCGGCCGTCCCGTCGTGTTGTGCGGAACCGTGGTGCCCCCGGAGTTCGAGTCGCTGCCGGAGCGAGTCTTCTTCTCGCGCATCCACTACCTGGCACTCGTCGCCGACTCCGACGTGCTGGCTCGACGGTTGCGGCGTCGTCCCGCGTGGCGGGGTTGGGACGAGCCGAGGATCGCGGAGATGCTGGCGTTCGCCGAGTGGTTGCGTCGGGAGGGGCCCTCGATGTCTCCGCCGGTCGAGCTGTTCGACACCACCGCCGTGTCGTTGTCCGACTCGGTGGAGTACGCGGAGAAGTGGGTGCGGCGGGTGCTCCGGGCGGAGACCACCCGATCGAGTGCAAACTGAGCGCTTGCAGTAGTTAGCACCCGGGCGTAGCGTCGGTCTCGGAGGTGCGGGACGTCATGACGCGGACGTCGGAGCGAGACGACCACGCGGGGGGCCCGATGGATCGGGTCGCCGATCTGGGCAAGGACATCGGTTCCTACATTCGGCAGCAGCGCAACAACGCCAAGATCTCGTTGCGGCAGCTCGCCAAGCTCGCCGGAGTGTCGAACCCCTATCTGAGCCAGATCGAGCGGGGACTGCGCAAACCCAGCGCGGAGATCCTGCAACAGATCGCCAAGGGGCTGCGCATCTCCGCCGAGGCGCTGTACGTGCAGGCGGGGATTCTCGATCGCCCCGTCGGCGGTCCCGTGGTCGACGCGATCCGTGCCGACACCTCACTCACCGAGCGGCAGAAGCAGGTGCTGCTCGATGTGTACGAGTCGTTCCGTCGGGAGAACCGGGGGACGGCCCCCACCGGTGATTCGAGCGAAAGCCCAGCCCACAAGGAGTGAGTCACGATGGCGACCACACGCACCGAGGATGTCCGCAAGGTGATGAACACGGCGATGGAGCAGGTCAGGACGTCGCTGCTCGCCGCGCTCGGCGCGGGCAGCCTGGCGGGCCGCGCCGTCGCGGATGCCGTGTCGAAGGCGCGGACGCGCGTCACCTCCAGCAGTGAGGCCGCCAAGAAGAACGTCGAGGACCTGCCGTCGGAGCTGGAGCAGCTTCGCGACCGGTTCGACCCGGCCGAACTGCGCAAGCTCCTCGACGAGTACGCCGAGTCGGCCACGAAGCTGTACCGGAAGCTGGTCTCGTCGGGCGAACAGACGTGGGAACGCACGCTCGAACCGCAGGTCAAGCGCGGCATCGAGCAGTTGGAGGAGGCGCTGCGGACCGCGCAGGAGCGGGTCGACGGTGTCACCTCGGACGCGCGGGAGCGCGTGGACGCGATGGTGGCGATGCTCACCCGCCGGGCGCGCGAGGCCGAGCGGACGGTCGATTCGACGGTCGTCGGCGAATCCTCGGAGGACAAGCCCGGCCCGGTGAAGACCGACGCCACGCGGACTTCGGTGAAGACCCGCAAGGACCGGCCCTCGGGCGAGCGGGCGGCGGAGGGAACGCAGCCCGTGACGCAGAAGGCCGCCTCGGCGCGGAAGAAGGCCGTGAAGCCGAGCACCTCCACCACGGCTCGGGCGTCGAGGACCCGCCGTACCACCGGGTCGGAAAGCGCGGACTCCCCGATCGACGAGTCGTGACGGGGTCCGTGGCCCTCGTCGAACCCTCGGCCCCGCCGATGTCCTGACGTAGTCTGGTGTCGTGCCGCTACTCGCCTACTACATCGTCAGGGTCATCGACTGGGCCGGGGTGCTCGTCGGCCTCGTCGCGTTCGTGCACGCCGTGATGCAGAGGTCGGACGCCTACACGGCCGCCGACCGGTTGACCAAGCCCGCGTGGCTGGCCATCACGGCCGGTTCCACGGCGGCCATGCTGTTGTTCCAGTTCTACGGCGCCGGCATGATCTTCTGGCTTGCCGCCCTGGTGGCCAGCCTCGTCTACCTCGTGGACGTGAGACCCAAGCTCATCGAGGTGCAGCGCGGCGGGTCGAGCTGGTGAGCCGGAAGATCCGCTGAAATAGTCTGAGGGCGTGAGTAGCTGGACGATCGCCGGGACGCTCACGCCGGTCCCGGCCTCCGAACACCCCGAACTTCTGGCCGAGCCCGTCGCCAAGGCTTTGTCCACGCTCGAAGGGCCGGTCGGCGTGGTCGAGATCGACCCGGAGCTGGCCGACACCGCGGCGTTCTGCGAGGCGTACTCCTCGCCGATGTCCGCGTCCGCCAACTGCGTGATCGTCTCGGGCAAGCGGGCGGGTGAGGTCCGCTACGCCGCCGCCTTGGTGCTGGCCACCACGCGCGCGGACGTCAACAACGTCATTCGCCGCAGGCTCGACGTCCGCAAGGCGTCGTTCGCGCCAATGGAGGAAGCCGTGGAGCTCACGGGCATGGCCTACGGCGGCATCACCCCCGTCGGATTGCCCTCCGAGTGGCCGATTCTCGTCGACCGGGCCGTGGCCTCCTCTCCGGAACTGGTTGTCGGCAGCGGTATCCGGGGTAGCAAGTTGTTGGTCACCGGTGCCGCTCTGGCCGCTCTGCCCGGTGCCGAGGTGATCGACGGGCTCGCCAGGTGAGCGGGCGAATTCGCGGGAAGGGGCAGTGTCATGGGTAGGGTCACGGCCACGGCCGAGCGCACGATCGACGCGCCCGCCGAGAAGGTACGCGAGCGGCTCGCCGACTACCGGGAGGTACGGCCTCGCATCCTCACCGAGGACTACCGCGACTACGAGGTCGTCGAGGGTGGTGAGGGCGAGGGCACCGTGGTGCGTTTCAAGCTCCAGGCGACGAAGAAGCGGGTGCGCGACGTGCGTGCCACGGTGAGCGAACCCAGCCCCGGCACGCTGGTGGAGACCGACGCGAATTCGAGCATGGTCACCACGTGGTCGGTGAGGCCGGACGGCAATCGCAGTGTCGTCCGGGTGGAGACTACGTGGCAGGGCGCGGGTGGCATCGGTGGGTTCTTCGAGAAGACGTTCGCCCCGAAGGGACTCGGGCGGATCTACGACGGCGTGCTGGCAAGGCTCGCCGGGGAGGTACGAGAGTAGCCATGACAGCGACGGAAGTGCGGCTCGCATCGCGTCCCGAAGGGGCACCGACGCTCGACAACTTCGACGTGGTCGAGGTCGACGTGCCGAAGGCGGGGCCGGGACAGATCCTCGTGCGCAACACGTGGCTGTCGGTGGACCCCTACATGCGGGGCCGGATGAGCGCCGCCAAGTCGTACGTCGCCCCGTTCGAGGTCGGCAAGGTGATGGACGGCGGGGCGATCGGTGAGGTGATCGAGTCGAACGCCGACGGGATCTCGGTGGGCGACGTGGTGCTTCACGGGCTCGGCTGGCGGACGCACGCCGTGCTCGATCCCGCCGGGGCGCGGGTGCTGGACCCCGAGGTGGCGCCGGTGCAGGCCCACCTGAGCGTGTTGGGGATGCCGGGGCTCACGGCGTACGCGGGATTGTTCGACGTGGCGGGCATGAAGGAGGGCGACACGGTGTTCGTCTCCGGCGCCGCCGGGGCCGTCGGGTCGCTCGTGGGACAGCTCGCCAAGCTGCGCGGGGCCAAGCGCGTCATCGGCAGCGCGGGTTCGGCCGAGAAGGTGCGCTGGCTGCGGGAGGAGCTGGGGTTCGACGCCGCGTTCAACTACAAGGACGCGCCCGTGCGAGAGCAGTTGCGGGAAGCGGCGCCCGACGGCGTGGACGTGTACTTCGACAACGTCGGTGGTGAGCACCTCGAAGCGGCGATCGGCGCGCTGAACGTACATGGTCGGATCGCCGTCTGCGGCATGATCTCCCAGTACAACGCCACCGAGCCGACTCCGGCTCCGCGCAACCTCGCGCAGATCATCGCCAAGCGGTTCACGATGCGCGGGTTCCTCGTCGGCGACCACGCGCACCTGCGCCCGAAGTTCCTCGACGAGGTGGCCCCGTTGGTGCGCGAGGGCAAGATCGTCTACACCGAGACCGTGGTGGACGGCATCCAGCGGGCCCCGCAGGCCTTCCTCGACCTGCTTTCCGGCGGAAACACCGGAAAGATGCTGGTCCGGCTCTAGAGTTCGGTCCTGCTCGCCGGTGGCGGAGTGGGCTCACGGGCTCGCTCCGCCACCGGGCGTTCACCTCACTTCTTCCGGATGACGCGTGAGGTAGCCGCCCATCGTTCGGAAGAACTCCGTGGCGGCGTGTTCGACGCCGTCGTCGGTGCGTAGTCGTTCGATCGCCAGTCCGCGGTTGCGTCCGTACCGGGCGTCGGCCCCGGCGACGATGACCACGCCGTTGCCCTCGCGGATGAAGATGCGGCCGGGGGTGCCCCCGTAGCTCTTCTCGGTCACGAACGCCCGCGTGATCCTGATCCGTTCGCCCCGGTAGTAGGTGAAGGCGTTCGGGTACGGGTCGGACTGGGCGCGCACGAGTCGTTCGATGTCCTCGGCGGGCCAGTTCCAGTCGATGCGGCTGTCCTCCTCGGACCGTTTGTGGAAGAACGTCGCCTTGCTGCGGTCCTGCGGCCTCGGTCGCGCCCGCCCGGACGCGATGAGGTCGAGTGACTCGGCGACCAGCGGTTCGATGAGAGCCACGGTCTTGTGGAACAGGTCGGTGGCGGTGTCGCGGGGTCCGACGGGCACCGCTTTCTGTGCCACGATCGGGCCCGCGTCGAGCTCGGCGTCCATCATGTGCGCGGTGACGCCGACCTCCTTCTCCCCGTTCAGCAAGGCCCAGATGAGGGGGGAGAAGCCGGCGTAGGCCGGGAGCAACGAGTCGTGCACGTTGAGCGTGCCGTGCTTCGGCAGCTCGAAGATCTCCGGTGGAAGCCATGTACGCCAGTTGTTGGCGACGATGAGGTCGGGGGAGAGCTCGGCGAGCCGGGCGGCGAGTTCGGCGTCGGGCCGGTTGCGTAGTTCCACCGGAATGCCCGCTTCCGTGGCGAGGTCGGCCACGGAGTCGGCCCAGATGCGCTCGTAGGCGTGGTCGGAGGGTGGATGCGTCACGACGAGCACCACCTCGTGTTCGGAGTCCATCAGCGCACGCAGGGTGCGATGCCCCCAGGTCTGGTACCCGAACATCGCGATCCGCATCGGCCCCTCCAGGCTGTCGACGGCAAACGGGCCATAGTTAAGCAAGGCTTGCCTAACTATGCAAGACCGTTGAGAAGGGTGGATCACCCACGAATGGGCGAACTAAGGTCGAGCTAACTTAGGTTAGGGTTACCTGGGTTCGAGTCGTCGACCGATGGGACATGTATGTCGAAGGAATCGCGAGATGCGCGAGAAGTCCTCGACCTGCTCGGTGTCGGGTTCGGACCGTCGAACCTGGCGCTCGCGGTCGCCGTGTTCGAACACAACTCCGCCGTTCCGGAGCGGGAGCGTTTGCGTGCAAGGTTCCTGGAACGGCAGCCCGACTTCGGCTGGCACAGGGGAATGCTCATCGAAGACGCCACCATGCAGGTGTCCTTCCTCAAGGACCTGGTAACCCTGCGCAACCCCGCCAGCGACTTCAGCTTCCTGTCCTACCTGCACGAACAGGGAAGACTCGTCGACTTCGTCAACCACAAGACGTTGTTCCCGCTGCGGGTGGAGTTCCACGACTACTTCCGCTGGGCGGCCGAGCGGGTCTCCCACCTGGTGTCGTACGGGACCGAGGTCACGGGTGTGCGTCCCGTGGTGGTCGACGGTCGGGTGGAGTATTTCGAGGTGTCCACTCGCGACGGTGTGAGGTACGCCGCTCGCAACCTCGTGGTGGCGACCGGCCTCGTTCCCCGTCTTCCGGAGGGCCTGAGCGCGTCCGATCGCGTGTGGCACAACAGTGAGTTGCTGCACAAAGTGGATCACGTCGCGAGTGCGTCGCGTTTCGTGGTCATCGGCGCGGGGCAGAGCGCGGCCGAGACCACGGCGCTGCTGCACGAGCGCTTCGCCGAGGCGGAGGTGTGTGCGGTCTTCTCGCGTTACGGCTACACCCCGTCGGACGACAGTCCCTTCGCCAACCGAATCTTCGACCCCGCCGCGGTCGACGAGTTCCACGGCGCTCCGCGCGAGGTGCGTGAGCAGTTGTTGGCCTACCACGCGAACACGAACTACTCCGTCGTGGACGTCGAACTCATCGAGGACCTCTACCGCAGGCACTACCGCGAGAAGGTGCTCGGCAGGCAGCGGCTGCGCTTCCTCAACGCCTCCCGAGTGGTCGAGACGCTGGAGACGGACGACGGGGTGCGCGTCACGGTGGAGTCGCTCACCACGAGGGCACGCACGGTGCTCGACGCCGACGTCGTGGTCTGCGCCACGGGATATCGCCCCGACGACGTGACGACGTTGCTCGGCGAGGCCGCCACCCTGCTGCGTCGGGACGCGGCGGGCAGGCCGGTGGTGACCAGGGACTACCGGTGGCTCACCGAGTCCGACGCCGACGCCGCCGTCTACGTCCAGGGCGGTGTGACCGAACACAGCCACGGCATCACGTCGTCGCTGTTGTCGAACAACGCCGTGCGGGCCGGGGAGATCCTCGACTCCATTCGAGGTCGGACCCTCGCTTCGGGGAGCGGGCGGGTCGGGGTCACCGGCTCCGACGGGGCGGAAATGCGCGCGGTGGTGGGTGTGGAGCTCGCCGGCGCTTCCGAGGGCAACGAGCTGCGGCACGTCGGCTGACGAGACCGAGGCCGACCGGCGGACGAGTGAGGAGGAACCGGTGACGAATCCGTTCGACGATCCCGAAGGTCGCTTCTACGTGCTGGTGAACGACGAGGGGCAGCACTCGCTGTGGCCGTCCTTCGTCGAGGTGCCCGCGGGCTGGCGAGTGGTGTTCGGCGAGGCCGACAGGCAGGCCTGCCTCGACTACGTGGAAACCCACTGGACGGATCTGCGCCCGGCCAGCCTGAGGTAACCAACCCGGCGTGTCCGCAGCTTGCGCACGCGTGTCCGCAGCGTATGCACGCGTGTTCGCACTCGGCGTACGCGTTCCGGTGACGCGACGGGTCACACCGGTTCCCGAGCCGCCGCCGTCTCGGCGGCCTCCTCCACCAGGCGCGACACGGTGTGGGGCGCGTTGAACGACACGAGGTGCCATGCCTTCGGCACGATCACCAGTCGTCCGTCCATGCAGGTGTCGAGGAACCGGCGTTCGTCGACCCGCAGGTGATCGCGAGCGCCGTTGACGAGCCACACCGGACCGGGGTACCGCCCCAGTTCCCGGAGCGGTTCGAACCCGGCCAGGGCGTCGAGCGCGTCGGACATCGCCTCGGTGGCGAAATCCCGCTCGGCGATCACGGCTGCTGCCTTCCGTCCCACGCCGGCGGTGAAGATCCAGCGATTGAGCCGGTGGCCTCCGTCGGGAAGCGCGCGGAAGAACCGCCCCGCCGCACGCAACGGCGCCATCCGTGCCGTGGTGGGAATCGCGGTGCAACCCAGCGCGACCAGCCCGGCGACCCGATGGCCGAGGCGCGCGGCCGCCGCGATCCCGACGTACCCGCCCAGGGAGAGTCCGGCGACGAGCGCGCGGCCACCGAGCGCGTCGATCTCCTCGGCCACCGTCTCGACGGCGGACGCCATCGTGAAGCGCCGTCCGCGCCGGTGGCCGTGTCCGGGTAGGTCGGGGGCCGACACGGGGCGGTGCCTGCCGACCTCGTTCAGCTGCGGACGCCACATCGTGCCACTGAGGCGGATGCCGTGGACGAACACCACGGGCAGTGGGGCGTCGGTCATGGACCTCCTCTCGAATGCAACGCAACGTTGCGTTGCGTTTGGAAGGTAGCGTGCTCGCGTGGCGCTGGACAAGCGTTTGCGTACGCTGCGAACGTGGCCGACAAACTTCCCGGAAGCCGGCGTCCCGGACGCGGTCCCCGGCAGGCGCAGGAGATCTACCGCGTCACCCTGGAACTGCTGGCCGATGGTGGCTACGACGGGTTGACCGTCGAAGGCGTCGCGGCCCGCGCGGGGGTGAACAAGACGACCATCTACCGCTGGTGGCCGGACAAGGACGCGCTGCTCGGCGCGGCGATCGTGCAGTCTGCGCTGCTGCGGTTCGACGTTCCCGACACGGGAAGCCTGCGCGGTGATCTGAGTGAGCTCGTGCGGCGTCTGGTGGCTCTCATGACGGGGGCCGCGTCGGGGGTCGTGGTCGCCGCGTTGGCCGCGGTCGCGAGCAGGCCGAGTCTGGCGTGGCTGGCGAGGGAGTTCGTCACCGATCGGCTGGCGGGGGAGCGAGCCGTGTTCGAGCGAGCCGTCGAGCGCGGGGAGCTGTCCGACTCGGTGGACCCGGAGTTGATCGTCGATCTACTGGCGGGGGCCGTGTGGTCTCGGGTGATGTTGCGGCAGTCCCCGGTGTCGGACGACTTCGCCGATCAGGTCGTGGAGGTCGTGCTGCGAGGGTGTGCCGACCGGGGGTGAGTCGTGCATGGCCTGCGGACACGCGTACGTTGAGTGCGGACACGCGTTCACGAGCTGCGGACACGCGTGCATAACCTGCGGACACGACCTTGTAAAGGTTAGGCTAACCTAAGCTGGACCGTTTGTTGGTGGTTCGGTTAGCCTCACCTTATGCCGCCGGTCGTGCTCGCTGACCCCGCTTCGGAAATCGAACCGGGGGACAGCGCCGTCTCCGCCCGGCGTTGGTCACGCGTGCTGCGGGTGGGCGGTCTCGTGGTCCTCACCGTCGCGCTCGCCTTCGTCGCGCTGTTGAGCGTGTGGCTCGGGTCCAAGGACATCCCTTTCGGTGACACCTGGGACGTGCTGCTGCATCCGGAAGCCCTGGCGGGCTCGGACACGGCGGTCATCATCCACGACTACCGCATCCCCCGAACCCTGCTGGGGATCGTGGTCGGTGCCGCCCTGGGGCTCTCCGGCGCGCTGATGCAGGCGTTGACCCGCAACCCGCTCGCGGAACCGGGACTGCTCGGGGTCAACACGGGTGCGTCCACCGGCATGGTGGTGGCGATCGCCTTTCTCGGCATCACGTCGGTGCTGGGCTACGTGTGGTTCGCCCTGGTGGGAGCGGCGCTCGCCTCCCTGGTGGTCTACGTACTCGGTGCCACGGGCCGCGGCGCCGCGAGCCCGGAGCGGCTGGTGCTGGCGGGGTCCGCGATCACCGCTGTGCTCTACGCCTTCAACACCGCCGTGCTCCTGTCCGATCCGCAGGCCTACGACGAGTACCGGTTCTGGATGGTCGGCTCGCTGGCGGGGCGCTACTACGACGTCTTGCTGCCCGTGCTGCCGTTCGTCGCGGTGGGGGCGGTCATCGCGTTACTGCTGATGCGCCCGCTCAATGCCTTGGCGATGGGCGACGACCTCGGCAGATCCCTCGGTGTCCGACCGGGCCTGACCAGGGTGTGCGGCGCCGTCGCGGTGACGTTGCTGTGCGGTGCGGCCACGGCCGCCGCCGGGCCGATCGCCTTCGTGGGGCTCGCGGTGCCCCACGCGGTTCGGCTGGTGGTGGGGCCGGACCAGCGTTGGGTGCTGCCGTACTCGCTGGTGGCCGCGCCGTTGCTGCTGGTGGGCTCCGATGTGGTCGGACGTGTGCTGGCGCCGCCCGCCGAGGTGCAGGTCGGCATCGTCACGGCGGTCATCGGGGTGCCCGTGTTCTGCCTGTTGTGTCGACGACGGAGGCTGGCCAGCCTGTGAGCCACGAGAACGCCACCGGGACGCCCGCCGCCTCAGCCCGCCCCGTCACCGGCCGGGTGCTGCGAACACGCCGCGAGGCCGTTGCCCTACGCCTGCCCACCCGCTCGCTCGTCGTGGGCTCGGTGCTCGCGCTCGGCATCCTCGTCACGGCGACGATCACCTTGACCACGGGCGAGTTCGAGCTGTCGCTGTCCGAGGTGCTGAACGTCCTGGTGGGCCGGGGCGAGGGGGCCGCCGACTTCATCGTGGGCACCCTGCGCCTCCCCCGGCTGCTCACGGCGTTGTTCGTGGGCGCCGCGCTCGCGGTGAGCGGGGCGATCCTGCAGACCCTCACACGGAACCCACTCGGCAGCCCCGACTTCGTCGGTTTCACCAACGGCGCGTCCACGGGCGCGCTGGTGATGATCATCGTGGTCGGCGGCACCATGACGCAGGTCGCGCTGGGAGCGCTCGTCGGCGGGCTCGTGACGGCGCTGCTCGTCTACGCGCTGTCGTACCGCCGTCGAGGTGTGCAGAGTTACCGGTTCGTGCTCATGGGCGTGGGCGTCAACGCCCTCGCGTTGTCGGTGAACTCCTACCTGATCACCGAGGCCGACATCTACGACGCCGTGAGCGCACAGGCGTGGTTGATCGGTAGCGTCAACGGCCGGGGCTGGGAGCACGTCGCCGCGTCGGGGCTGGCGTTGGCGGTGTTGCTGCCCGTGGCGCTGAGTCAGTCCCGAGCGTTGTCCATGCTCGAACTCGGTGACCACACCGCCTCCGCGCTCGGGGTCGGCGTGCAGCGCAGCAGGGCGATCCTGATCTCGGCGAGCGTGTTGCTCGCCGGATTCGCCACCGCGGCGGCGGGACCGATCTGGTTCGTCGCGTTGGCGGCACCGCAACTCGCGCGAAGGCTGACGCGTGGTGCCGCGCCGGGGTTGGTGACCTCGGCGTTGCTGGGAGGGCTGCTGCTGACGGTCAGCGATCTGGCGATGGACCGGTTGTTCCCCGCCCAGCAGCTTCCCGTCGGCACGGCAACGGGCTGCCTCGGCGGGCTGTACCTGGTGTGGTTGTTGGCGTCCGAGTGGCGCGGAAAGGGCAGGTACGCGTGACCGAATCGACTTCGGCGCACAGCGAACACGGCACCGGCGGCAGGCTGCGTGCGGAGAACCTCACCCTCGCCTACGACGACGCCGTGGTGGCGCGGGAACTGGGTGTCGAGATCCCGGACGGGTCGTTCACCGTCATCGTGGGGCCCAACGCGTGTGGCAAGTCGACGCTGCTCAAGGCGCTGGCCCGCATGCTCAAGCCGGAGGCCGGGGCGGTGTATCTGGACGGGCGGACCATCACGAGCTACCGCTCCCGTGAGGTGGCCCGGCGACTGGGCCTGCTGCCGCAGAGCTCCATCGCCCCCAGCGGCATCACGGTGGGCGACCTGGTGGCCAGGGGCCGCTATCCGCACCAGCGGCTGTTGCGGCAGTGGTCGTCGCAGGACGAGGCCGTGGTGGTGGAGGCCATGCGCCGTACGGGAGTGGCCGAGCTGGCGAACCGCCTCGTAGACGAGCTGTCGGGTGGGCAGCGGCAGCGGGTGTGGCTCGCGATGGTGCTCGCGCAGCAGACCTCGATCCTGTTGCTCGACGAGCCGACGACGTTCCTCGACATCGCCCACCAGATCGAGGTGCTGGAGCTCTGCGCCGATCTCAACGCCGACGGCCGCACGCTGGTGGCGGTGCTGCACGACCTCAACCAGGCGTGTCGTTACGCCACCAACCTGATCGTGCTCGCGCCGGGAGGGCGCGTGGCGGCGCAGGGCGACCCGTGCGAGATCGTCACCGCCGAGCTCGTCGCCGACGTGTTCGGGCTGCCGTGTCGCATCGTGGACGACCCCGAGACGGGCACGCCGATGATCGTGCCCGCCGCTCGGCGCCGCCGTTCCGGCGGTTCAGAAGACCACGGTGCGGTTGCCGTGCACGAGCACGCGGCTTTCTAGGTGCCACCGCAGGCCGCGCGCGAGCGTGATCTTTTCGATGTCGCGGCCCTTGCGCACCATGTCCTCCACGGTGTCGCGGTGATCGACCCGGATGACGTCCTGTTCGATGATCGGTCCCGCGTCGAGGTCGGCCGTCACGTAGTGGCAGGTGGCGCCCACGAGCTTCACGCCCCGCGCGTACGCCTGGTGGTAGGGGCGGGCGCCGACGAACGACGGCAGGAAGCTGTGGTGGATGTTGATGGCCCGGCCCGCCCACGCCTCGCACAGCTCGGGGGGCAGGATGCGCATGAACCGGGCCAGCACCACGGCGTGCGGATCGTGTTCGTCGACCAGCTTCGCGATCTCGGAGAACGCCGCCGTGCTGTCGTCGTCGAAGGGGATGTGGTGGAACGGGATGCCGTGGGCGCGCGTGATGTCGGCGAGGACGTCGTGGTTGCCGATCACCGCCCGCACGTCGGCGTCGAGCTCACCGGACGCCACTCGGCCGAGCAGGTCGTACAGGCAGTGACCTTCCTTCGTCACCAGGATCACCACACGACGGCGCTCGCCGGTGTCGTCGATACGCCAGTCGGTCTCCGACCCCAGTGACCGCGCCACTCCCGCGAACCGGGCCCGCAGCTCGTCGACGTCGAACGGCACCGAGTCGGCCTTCACCGCCTGTCGGGTGAAGAACCAGCCCGTGTCGGGGTCGGTGTGGTAGGCGGCCTCGACGATCCAACCTCCGATCTCGGCGAGGAAGGAGGAGATCCGGGAGACGATTCCCCTGCGGTCGGGGCAGCCGAAGGTGATGACGTACTGGCGTTCCTGCACGGTTTGCCATTGTCGCTGGTCATGTCGGTGACATGGCCGGTGGGCCGGGGATTCGTGACGGGGGAGACGTCACGGGTCGGCAGCGCCCGCCGCACGAGTTCGGCGACCCCCACGGCGGCGAGGCCGATGCCGAACGCCACCAGCATGCCCAGCGCCGGGTCGTTCGAGAACGCGGAGCCCGCGAGACTTCCCACGGTGACGGCGTATCCGGCCCACACGGCGCAGCCGACGGCGTCGAGCACGACGAACCGCCGGAGCGGGAAGCGGAGGCTGCCGGTGGCCAGTCCGGTGGCCACCCGACCTCCCGGTACGTAGCGGGCCGCGACGACGATGGCGGTCGCGTGGCGATGCACGGTCGTCCTCACCCACTCGTAGCGGCGTCTGCCCTTCTCGCCCGCGAGCACCCGGTCGAGGGTTCGCGGCCCGGCGAGCCTGCCGATTCCGTGGCCCGCGACGTCCCCCGCCAACGCCCCACCCCGCCGCGACGACGGCAAGCAATGCCAGCGAGGCGGGGTCGGGGCCGAGCAGCACGGCGACGGCCATCACCGTGCCCTCGCTCGGCATGAACGGCAGGAGCGCGTCGAGTCCGGCGACACCGAACACGACCACCCACAGCCACGGCGAGCCGGCCAGCCCTTCCACGGTGGACAGGAGGCCGTCCAGCCACTCAGACATGCACGCGCTCCCCACTCACCACCGCGCGTTCCGCCTGCCGGGCGAGCAGGCGACGGTCGCCCACCGGCTCCAGTACGGGGTGGATGACCACGCGGAGCGTGAGGTCGTCCGCCTGAGCACGCGCGCCATCGATCGGGCGAGTGTGTCCTCACCCACGAACGCGGACACGGTGCTCGCGCGACCGCCTTGGAGGTACGACAGCGACACCGGGCGGACGGGGGCGCCCGCGTCGAGCGCGGCCTGGAACGCCGCGTGCCGGAACCGGCCGCCCGGTGCGGAGCAGAACGTGGTGGCCTCGGGGAACACGACCACGGAGTGGCCCGAGCGCAGCCGGTCGGCCACGGCGGTGACGGTGGTAGGCAGCGCGCGAAGCGACCACCGGTCGACGAACACCGTGCCGTTCCGCCGCGCGACCGACGACACCCACGGCCAGTCCGCGACCTCGCGTTTGGCGAGGAAGCCCACGGGTTCCAGAGCGAACAGTCCCACGACGTCGAGCCACGAACGGTGGTTGGCGACGACCAGGGTGCCGACCGCGCGGGGGGCGCTCAAAGCGGGTGCCGTCGCGTCGCCGCGCACGTCGAGAGCGACGTCGAGGGCGTCGAGTACGCGGGCGGCGCGTTCCCGCAGCGAGCCCGCGCCGCTCAGCGCCCTCCCCAGCGCGGCGATTCGGCGGGCTGTCACTCCGGCCGGGACCGGCGGTACGGCGTGCCGGACACAGTCGTCCGGGGTACACGGGGAGTACGCGCGGTAGGGGTTCATCGCGAGTCCCCACCGAGGTAGTGGCGCAGATAGCGGTCGTTGACCCGGTCGAGCGCCAGCAGGACGAAGAAGTCGGCCACGTCGAACTCCGGGTCGTGCGCGGGTGGCCCGCACACCCACGCGCCGAGCCGCAGGTACCCGCGCAGCAGTGGTGGGACGGCGGCGTACGACGCGCGGGCGCTTGCCGGGACGTGCTCCACGGGCCAGGGCCGGTGCGGCCGTACCCGCCAGGGGTGCGGGGCCAGATGCTTCTGCCGCACGAGCCGCCAGGTGTCCGTCGCCGCCTTCCCTTCGTCGGCCAACGGCACCGAGGCACATCCGGCGAGGTAGCGGTGCCCGGACAACAGGGTGTAGCGCGCCAACGCCGCCCACATGAGGTTGATGACCGTGCCGTTGCGGTGGTCGGGGTGCACGCACGAGCGGCCCACTTCGACCATCGTGTCTCGCAGAGGGGCTAGGGCGGTGAGGTTGAACTCCGTTGCCGAGTACAGTCCTTCGCTTCTTCCCGGCGGCAGGATCCGGTAGGTGCCGACCACCTCGCCGGTGACATCGTCGGTGACGAGCAGATGGTCGCAGAGCCGGTCGAAGTCGTCGACGTCCAGAGCCTCCCGGCCGCGCGGCGCCGGGAACGGCAGTCTCGCCCCGAGCTCGCCCGCGAAGACGCGGTGGCGCAGCCGTTGCGCGGCGCGGACCTGCTCGGGGGTGTGGGTGATCGACGTCGTGTAGGTGCGTGGGGGTGCGCCGTTCGTCGTCATGAGGTCTCCTCGTTGTAAGGACCTCATCGAGACTGGCGCGCGGCGAACCCGGTTGAGAAGCGCGGCGAACGCATATCCGGGGAATCTCGGGGACGGTGTGGCCGTCCCCTACCGGTTGCCCCGACCATCCGGGTGGGGGCTTCTCCCGGACACCGTGTGCCACGGGACCGTCACCTCGCCGAGGCGCCAGCGGTTGCGGCCGCCCCGTACCGGCCAGCCCCGCTCGGTGAGCAGCCGTATCGTCTCCGTCCAGCGGGCTCGGGGCCCGAACGCGCCGTAGGGGGCCGCCGCGGCCCAGCATGAGTCCAGGGTGGACATCAAGTCGTGAATGGCCTCGCCCTCGACGTTGCGGTGGATGAGGGCCTTGGGAAGGCGTTCCGCCAAAGTGGATGGGCGCGGCAGGCTCGCGGTCCGGCAGGACAGGGTGAGCGTGCGGGGCCCGTCGTGGGTCAGCGTGACCCACGTGCACAGTCTGCCGACCTCGTCGCACGTGCCTTCGACGAGGACCCCGCCCGGCGTGATGGCCGACAGCATCGCCTCCCACGACGGGGCGACGTCGGCCTCGGAGTACTGCCGGAGCACGTTGAAGGCGCGCACGACGGTGGGGCGGGTGCCCGCGAGTTCGAACCCGCCCCTGCGGAAGTCGAGCCGGGGTGGGTCGGCCACGGCCTTGCCCGCCGCGACCCGTTCGGGGTCGAGTTCGAGGCCCAGCACCCGCACGTCGGGTCGTAGCGTCGCCAGTCGTTGGGCCAGTTCCACCGTGGTCACGGGGGAGGTGCCGTATCCGAGGTCGACGACGAGGGGATCGGCCGCGGCCGACAGCGCCCCGCGCACCAGGGGCTCCCACAGCATCCAGCGATCGATCCTGCGCAGTCGGTTCGGGTTGGTGGTGCCTCGGGTGGGGGAGCCGATCGGTTTCAGCCCGCGAGCCATTGCTTCGTGGCCAGGGCTTCGGTGTCGAGCAACTGCGTCACCTGCTCGGCCACGAAGTTCTCGATCTTTCCTCCGACGAAGGGGATGCGCACGGACACCTCGCCGCGCGTGGTCTGGACGCATCCGTCACCGCTCGGCACCAGCTCGACGTCCGCGGTGATCCGGCCGGGGACGTCGGCGACGGCGACGGTGATGGTCCCGGTGTAACGGTCACCCTGGCGGGTCCAGACGTGCTCCCGCCGCACCGTGAGGTCCCCCGAACGCAGGGTGCGCACGAGGGAGGGCAGTTTGTCGGCCGGGATGCCCTGGAGGAGCGTGTACCGGGCGCCGTGTTCACTCGTCTCGTGGTCGCGCAGCTCGGCGCGATCACCCCCGATCCGCGCGAGCCGCGCACGCAACGCCCGTTCCTCGGTCTGCGCGGCGTAGGTGTCGGCGGCACTGTGGGGGAACGTCGCCCGATGCTCGATACGGGTGGCCATGCGGGGGACAGTACCGTTTGAGGACGTGAGCACTGTCGAAACGGTCGGCCGGAACTCCCTGCGCGAGCACACGACCCTGCGGCTCGGTGGGCCCGCGCGGCGATTCGTCGTGGCCGAGACCACCGACGACCTCGTGGCCCACGTGCGGAAGCTCGACGAGGAGGGCGAGCCGGTGCTGCTCGTCGGCGGTGGCTCGAACCTGGTCGTCGGTGACGCCGGTTTCGACGGCACCGTCGTGAGCATCGCCACCACCGGATGGAGCGACGACTTCCGGACGGTGGCGGCGGGGCAGGACTGGGACACCTACGTGGCCGCCACGGTGGCGGCCGGACTCGGCGGCCTCGAATGTCTTTCGGGCATTCCCGGCCGGGCCGGGGCCACGCCCATCCAGAACGTCGGCGCGTACGGCTGTGAGATCAGCCAGGTGCTCGAGTCGATCGAGCTGTACGACCGCCGGGACCGCGAGGTGAGGACCGTTCCCGCCGACGAACTGGGCTTCGCCTACCGCACCAGCGTGCTCAAGGGCACCGATTCGGGTGTCGTGCTGTCGGTGCGCTTCCGGCTCGCGGACGACGGCCTCTCGGTGCCCGTCCGCTACGCCGAACTCGCCCGCAGGCTCGGCGTGGACATCGGGGAGCGGGTGCCGGTGGCCAGGGTCCGCGAGGCGGTGCTCGCGCTGCGGCGCGGCAAGGGCATGGTGCTCGACCCGGACGACCACGACACCTGGAGCGCGGGGTCGTTCTTCACCAACCCCGTCGTGCCGGAGGCCGAGCTGCCGCGGGTGCTCGAACGGATCGCCGACGTGGTCGGCGCCGAGGCGGCCGTTCCGAAGTACCCGGCCGACGGTGGGGTCAAGCTGTCCGCCGCCTGGCTCATCGAGCGGGCCGGTTTCGGCAAGGGACATCCGGGGCCGGGAGGCCGGGTGTCGTTGTCCACCAAGCACACGCTGGCACTCACCAACAGGGGCGGGGCCACCACCGCCGACCTGCTCGCCTTGGCGAGGCAGGTCCGCGACGGTGTGCTCGAACGGTTCGGAGTCGAACTGCGGCCGGAACCCCTGCTGGTGAACTGCGAGCTGTGAGGCCCGTGCCCGCGCTCACTGCCGATGGACTCGGCTGCCGTTGTACTGCGCCGTCGGCTTGATCACGATCTGGTCGAGGTTGACGTGCGGCGGGCGGGTCGCGGCGAACGCGATCACCTCGGCCACGTCCTCGGCGGTCAACGGCGTGAGCCCCTCGTAGACCTTGGCCGCGCGTTCGGTGTCACCGTCGAAACGGTTGACGGAGAACTCAGTCTCCACCATTCCCGGAACGATCTCGGTGAACCGCAGTGGGTCGCCGAGGTGTTCCGATCTCAGGGTCCGGTGCAGTGCCGACTGGGCGTGCTTGGCCGAGGTGTAGCCGGCGCCGCCGTCGTAGACCTCGTGGCCCGCGATGGAGGTGACGGTGATGACGTGCCCGTCCCCGGAGTCGAGCAGTTTCGGCAGCAGGGCTTTGGTGACGCGGAGCGTTCCGAGCACGTTCGTCTGCCACATCCACCGCCAGCGTTCCTCGTCGGCGTGCTCCACGCGGTCGAGCCCCTTCGCGCCGCCCGCGTTGTTGACCAGCACGTGGCATTCGGGGATCTGGGCGGCGAACGAGGTGACGGACTCGGCGTCGGTGACGTCGAGCGGGAGCGCGGTGCCGGAGAGTTCCTCCGCCAGCGGACGCAGCCTGTCCAGCCGCCGGGCACCGAGGACGACGTGGAAACCGGCGGCGGCGAGAGCCCGCGCGGACGCCGCGCCGATACCGGCGCTGGCTCCTGTGATGACTGCCGTTCGGGTGTTCATGACACCCGATGCTGCCAGGTAATGTGGGCGTGCTCATCGGCGGTTCGCGGTGTGGCAGCGGCTTGCGGAGGAGATTTGACGAGGCGGATGAGGTCGGAAGTCGTCGGTGCGTCAGGTGTTCGGATCGGAGTACGGATCGACGGCGATCGCGACGCTCCCGCGCTCGTGTTCGTCCACGGCTGGGCCCAGTCGGGGCGGGTCTGGGACCCGCAGTTCGCCGACCCCGAGCTTCGCGAGCGGTTCCGGTTGATCGCCCCCGACCTGCGGGGACACGGTGACTCCGACGTGCCCGAGGGCGGCTACGACGACCCGCGGGCCTGGGCGGACGACCTTGCCGCCGTGCTCTCGTCGGCGGGTGGCGACGCGGTGGTGGTGGGCTGGTCCTACGGGGGCCTGGTCATCACCGACTACCTGCGCGTCCACGGCACGCGCGGGCTGGCGGGGATCGTCTTCGTCGGTGCCATCACCGAGATCGGCAAGGGGCGTCCCGGAGGGCGCGTCGGACCGGCGATGGCGGGTGCGTTGCCCGCCGCGTTGTCGGACGACCTCGACGTGGCTCTTCCCGCGCTCAGGTCGCTGGCCGAGGGGATGGCACACCGGCCGGTTCCCGGCGAGGTCGCGCAGGCACTGCTGGGTGCCAGCTTGGCCGTTCCGCCGAGGGTCCGCAAGGCGCTGTTCCGCAGGGACGTCGACAGCGCCGACGTGCTCGCCTCGGTCGACGTGCCCGTGCTCGTGGTCCACGGCACCGACGACGCCGTAGTGGACGTCACGGCGGGCGAGTACACGGCCGGGAAGATTGCGGGGGCATCGACGCGTTGGTGGCCAGGGGTGGGCCATCTACCGTTCGTCGAGTCCGCGCGGGAGTTCGACGCCACACTGCGGGGGTTCGCCGAACAGGCCTTCGAAGGCGTCCTCGGCCGAGCAGAAAGGTGATTCGGTGACGATCTCCCGACACCGGGCGGCCCTCCGGCCGCGCCGGATCGCGGTGCTGTCCGTACACACCTCGCCGTTGGAACAACCCGGCACGAACGACGCGGGCGGCATGAACGTCTACATCTCCCAGACGGCGGTGGAGATGGCGCGTCGTGGAACGAGTGTCGAGGTGTTCACGCGAGCGACGTCGTCCGACCAGCCGCCCGTGGTGGAGCTTGCGCCCGGTGTGATCGTGCGGCACATCCCGGCGGGGCCGTTCGAACCGTTGACGCGTGGTGAGCTGCCGTCCCAGCTCTGCGCCTTCACCTCGGGTGTCCTGCGTACCGAGGCGTTCCAGGAGCCGGGCCACTACGACTTGATCCACTCGCACTACTGGCTGTCCGGGCAGGTGGGCTGGCTGGCCCGCGAGCGCTGGGGCGTGCCGCTGGTGCACACCGCTCACACCTTGGCGAAGGTGAAGAACGCCTCGCTGGCGGAAGGGGACACCCCCGAGCCGCGCACCCGCGTCATCGGCGAGGAGCAGGTGGTGGCCGAGGCCGACCGGCTGGTGGTGAACACCGCCGTGGAGGCCGAGCAGCTCGTGCGCCTCTACAACGCCGATCCCGGCGCCGTGCGCACGGTCTCGCCGGGGGTGGACCTGGAGCGGTTCCGGCCGGGCAGTGTCAGCGCCGCCAGGGCCGCGTTGGATCTGCCCGGCGACGCGGTGGTATTCGCCTTCGCGGGCCGTATCCAGCCGCTGAAGGCGCCCGACGTGCTGCTGCGGGCCGCGGCCGTGCTCGTCCGTCGCGATCCCGACCTGCGACGCAGGCTCGTCGTGCTCGTGGCGGGAGGCCCGTCGGGCACGGGGCTGGAACACCCCACGGCGTTGCGGAAGCTCGCCGCCGACCTCGGTATCAGCGACCTTGTCCGCTTCCTGCCGCCTCAGGGCGGACAGGACCTGGTGAACGTCTACCGTGCCGCCGACGTCGTCGCGGTACCGAGCCACAACGAGTCGTTCGGCCTGGTCGCCCTCGAAGCCCAGGCCTGCGGCACCCCCGTGGTCGCCGCGCGGGTCGGTGGCCTGCCCGTCGCCGTCGCCGACGGCGAGTCGGGCGTGCTCGTACCCACCCACGCCCCCGAGGACTGGGCCGACGCGCTCGCCGGGGTCGCGCTGCGGCCGGAGGTGCGGGCGGCGTTGGCGCGCGGCGCTCGTCGACATGCGGCACGGTTCTCGTGGCAGCGCACCACGGACGCGTTGCTGGACACCTACGCGGAGGCCACGAGGGCGTTCCGCGGCACGGCACTGGAGGTGGCGGTGTGACCGGTTCCGAACACGGCAGCCGGGTGGATGCGTTGATCCGGTCGACACTCGACGCGGCAGGTCTCGAGTACAACCGGCGCCGGGAGGGGGTGTACTTCGTCACACTGCCGGGCACGAAGAAGCTCCAGACCAACTGCTGGCTGATCGCCAGGGAGCACTCGCTGGCCGTGGAGGCGTTCGTGTGTCGGCGGCCCGACGAGGCCCACGAGGACGTCTACCGGTTCCTGCTGCGTCGTAACGCGAAGCTCTACGGTGTCCACTACACCATCGACTCCGTCGGTGACATCTACCTCGTCGGCCGGTTCGGATTGGACGCCGTCACCGAGTCGGAACTCGACAAGGTGCTCGGTCAGGTGCTGGAAGCGGCCGACGGCGATTTCAACACGTTGCTGGAGATCGGCTTCGCGACCTCCATCCGGCGGGAGTGGGATTGGCGGGTCTCGCGCGGGGAATCGCTGGCGAACCTCAAGGCATTCGAGCACCTGGTGCGGCCCGAGTCCCCGCATACGCCGGGTTCGCTCACGTCGGACTGATCGACCGCGGGACCCGACGGGAACTTGAGGGTCGTCGTGATCGTTTAAAGAAGTAGGACCACGGGGTGTCGCGGGGCGGCTCGAGGGAGGGGGGAGTCGCGAACTCGAGCCGCCCCGCTGACGTTCCCGCCGCGTGGACCCGGTGGCGAGGGGGATGCCAACGGGGCCGGCGGGGCGCAGCTCGGCAGGGGGGAGACGAGCTGCGTCTCTGCCCGGCTTCGGCCGGGGAGTGCGTGGTGACCGGCCGAGCGGGTTGTAGTCAACTTGTCAGACTCAGGTCTGTAATCACAAGACTACGCACTACCCCAATAGGGTGAAATTCGCCCCCTTGGTTAACGCGTTGCAATTCTCTTCACGGAGATGACACGTCGTTGGCAGACTGCCTAGGGATCGGGTGAAGATCAATTCCACTGTGGGCAACCGTCGGTAGAAAAGCCCGGCCGGCGCGCGGCCCCGACCACCCGAACGGCGGCATGGCAGGCTTGGGGTTATGGCCGAACTTGGAACCCTGGTGCTGCTGCGACACGGGCAGAGCACGTGGAATGCGGAGAACCTGTTCACGGGCTGGGTCGACGTCCCGCTCTCCGAGCAGGGCGAAGCCGAGGCCCGGCGGGGCGGCGAACTCCTCGTCGAGGCGGGCCTGCTCCCCGACGTCGTCCACACGTCGCTGCTGCGTCGCGCGATTGCGACGGCGAACATCGCCCTCGACGTCGCCGACCGCCACTGGATCGACGTGCGCAGGAGCTGGCGCCTCAACGAACGGCACTACGGCGCGCTCCAGGGCAAGAACAAGAAGCAGACGCTGGAGCAGTTCGGCGAGGAACAGTTCATGCTGTGGCGGCGTTCCTACGACACCCCGCCGCCGCCCATCGAGGCCGACAGCGAGTACAGCCAGGAGGGCGACCCGCGCTACGCCGGACTCGGCGACGAGATGCCGAGGACCGAGTGCCTCAAGGACGTAGTGGCGCGCCTGCTGCCGTACTGGGAGTCCGCGATCGTGCCCGACCTCAGGGCGGGCCGGACGGTGCTCGTCGCCGCGCACGGCAACTCGCTGCGCGCCCTGGTCAAGCACCTCGACGGCATCTCCGACGCCGACATCGCCGGGCTCAACATCCCGACGGGCATCCCGCTGCGCTACGACCTCCGCGACGTCGACGGCGACCTGAAGCCGACCAACCCCGGCGGCACCTACCTCGACCCCGAGGAGGCCGAGAAGGCCGCCGCGGCCGTGGCCAACCAGGGTCGCTGAGACGACATCGAACGAGGACCGTGCCGGCTGGGAAGGTGAACCCTCCCCAGCCGGGTCCCGGCCGTTCGGTGAACGAGTGGTGACGCGCCGGCGAACGAGACGGTGGAACATGTCACGACGGTCACGAGAACGCTTCCGGTACTAGGCTTTCGGGCCACTTTCGTGCCTACGATGCCACCGTGACGGCGCCCGCTACGTTCGCGCTGGCCATCACCGCTGTGGTGATCGGCCTTCTCGTCGGTATAGCCGTCGGCAGGTCCGGCCTCGCCCGCAGACGCTCGGGAGCGCGAGGACCCACGGCCGCGGAGTTGCTCGACCGGTCCATGCGCTCGTCCAACAACGGCGTGCTGATCCTCAACCGCTTCGGCGACCTGGTGCTCCACAACCGCCGGGCGGAGGCACTCGGTCTCGTCCGGCAGAACCAGGCCGACGTCCGGGCACGCAAGGCGGCGGAGCGGGTGGCCGACACCAACGAGGCCACCGAGATCGACCTCTCCCCCCTCGCGGTGCGAGGACGAGGACCCCAGGCCGTGCTCGGCGAGGTCCGGCCTCTCGGTGACGGATTCACCGTGGTCGAGGCCGTCGACCACTCCGACGCCGTGCGCCTGGAGGCCACTCGACGGGACTTCGTCGCCAACGTCAGCCACGAGCTGAAGACCCCCGTCGGTGCCATCGCGCTGCTCGCGGAGGCCGTTCTCGACGCGGCGGACGACGCCGAGGAGGTCCGGCGGTTCGGTGAGAAGATCCTGCGCGAGTCCACGCGGCTGGGCAGGCTCGTCACCGAGCTGATCGAGCTGTCGCGGCTGCAGGGCGCGGAGAAGCTTCCGGAACTGACCGTGGTGGACGTGGACACCGTGGTGGCCGAGGCCCTGGGACGTACCCGGCTCGCCGCCGAGTCCGCCGACATCCGGATCACCACCGACAAGGTCAGCGGCCTCACCGTCGAGGGCGACCGCACGCTGCTCGTCACCGCGCTGTCGAACCTGCTGGACAACGCCGTGGCGTACTCGCAGGCGGGCAGTCCCGTGTCGATCAGCCGCAAGCTCGTCGACGGCTACGTCGAGATCGCCGTCACCGACCGCGGTATCGGCATCGCCGAGGCCGACCAGCAGCGGGTGTTCGAGCGTTTCTACCGGGCCGACAAGGCTCGCTCCCGCGCCACCGGCGGGACGGGGCTCGGACTGGCCATCGTGAAGCACGTCGCCGCGAACCACGGCGGTGAGGTTCGGTTGTGGAGCAGGCCGGGGGTCGGCTCCACGTTCACGCTGCGTATACCGGCCCACCAGGGCGCCGACCAACCGGCCGGGGAGGCATCCCCCACCGCCTCCGAGGCCGCCACGAGGTCGGGTTCGGGCTCACGGCGCGCACGACCCGCGACCGTGGCCGCACAGGAAAGCACCGGAGGAGGAGTGTCGTGACCAGGGTCCTGATCGTGGAGGACGAGGAGTCTTTCGCCGACCCGCTGGCCTTCCTGCTGCGGAAGGAGGGGTTCACGGCCGCCATCGCAAACGACGGCAAGCAGGCCCTGGAGGAGTTCGACCGCAACGGCGCCGACATCGTCCTGCTCGACCTCATGCTGCCGGGGATGAGCGGCACGGACGTCTGCAAGCAGCTCCGCCAGCGTTCCGGCGTGCCGGTGATCATGGTGACGGCTCGGGACAGCGAGATCGACAAGGTGGTAGGCCTGGAGCTGGGGGCCGACGACTACGTCACCAAGCCCTACTCGGCGCGAGAACTCATCGCTCGCATCCGCGCGGTGCTGCGGCGGGGCGGGGAGGCCGCGGCCGACTCCCAGCAGACCCAGTCCGTGCTGACGGCGGGCCCGGTGCGCATGGACGTCGAGCGACACGTGGTGACGGTGAACGGCACCGAGGTGGCGCTGCCGCTCAAGGAGTTCGACCTGCTGGAGTACCTCCTGCGCAACGTCGGCCGCGTGCTCACGCGTGGCCAGCTCATCGACCGGGTGTGGGGGGCCGACTACGTCGGGGACACCAAGACCCTGGACGTCCATGTCAAGCGTCTTCGGTCGAAGATCGAGCCGGACCCCGGTTCGCCGCGACATCTGGTCACCGTTCGTGGGTTGGGCTATAAATTCGAAGCCTGAAACACGACGTTCGGCGCAGAGTGACGACCGCCGAGCGGTTCACGTGCTAGGTCACAGCGGTATCACGCGGACGGACGGTACCGTAGGGCTTTGTGCGCCTAGGGGTACTCGATGTCGGATCGAACACGGTCCACCTGTTGGTGGTGGACGCGCATCGTGGTGCCCATCCCACGCCGATGCACTCCGAGAAGACGGTGTTGCGCCTCGTTGAGCGCATCGACTCCGACGGCGAGCTCGACAAGAAGGCCGCCGACGAGCTGGTGCTCGCGGTCGCCGAGGCCCGCGACGCGGCCGGACGACTCGGCTGCGAGGAGCTCATGTCGTTCGCGACGTCGGCGATCAGGGACGCCGTCAACGCCGACGAGGTGCTCCGGCGGGTCGTCGACGAGACCGGCGTCGAGCTGCGGGTGCTGAGCGGCGCGCAGGAAGCCACCCTCACGTTCCTCGCCGTGCGCCGGTGGTTCGGCTGGTCGGCGGGACGCCTGCTGGTGCTCGACATCGGTGGTGGCTCCCTGGAGATCGCGACGGGAGTGGACGAGCAACCCGAGCTCGCCGAGTCGTTGCCCCTCGGCGCAGGACGCATCACGCGCACACGCTTCGCGCACGACCCGCCGACGCGTTCGGAAGTGGTCTCCACCACGGCGTGGCTGGAGGGCGAGCTCGGTGACCTCGCTCGTCGCGTCGTGAGCACGGGGGTGCCCGACCGGGTCGTGGCGACGTCGAAGACGTTCCGATCGTTGGCTCGGCTGACGGGGGCGGCCCCGTCGTCGGCGGGGCCGCGGGTGAGCCGCGTGCTAACCCAAGCCGGGCTGAGGCAGCTCATCGCGTTCATCTCACGGATGTCGTCGGACGACCTCGCGCAGTTGGAGGGCGTGAGTCCCAGTCGCGCCCACCAGCTCGTCGCGGGCGCCCTCGTGGCGGAGAGCACGATGCGGGCGCTGTCACTGGAGTCCTTGGAAATCTGTCCCTGGGCCCTACGGGAGGGTGTCATCCTGCAACGGTTGGACCACTCCGACGGCACAGAACAGACTGCTTTGCTGACCGGCCGGAGGCGGGACGCATGATGCCTGGGTTCACACTGGACGTATCGAACGGGCGACGGGCACGGTGGAAAGGATGACTCGAGACAGCGACGGCGGGCGGGCTCAGAAGACCGTGGCCGAGCTTCTCGCCGAACACGGCGGCGGGAAGGTCAGCGGCACACCGCGTCGGCGGCGGCGCCGTGCTGCCGACGACGAGTCTCAGCCGGGAATCACTGACACGGCACCGCAGGCCATCATCGACCGGGTCCGAGCTGAAGGACCTCCTCCCGGTGTGGGCGCGGCGAACGGTCGGCTGAGGAGCCGGGCCGCGGAGCCGGACGAGCCGCGAGGCGGGCAGCCGCGTACGGGGCGGCAGCAGGTTCCGCCGCGTCGACCGCAGAACTCGGGTGGGTACCCGGCGCCGGGCGGCGGGGAGGGGACCACTCGGCCGCCGCTGTCGCCACCCGGCCAGGGAGCCGCGAGGCCGACGAGGGAGAACTCCCCGCCCACGCAGTCGAGCCTGCCCCCGAGCACCGCGCACAGCACCGGCTACGGCAAGCCGACCACGAACGGCTTCCGCATCCCGCCGAAGCAGCAGAGCAGCGGCCCCAACCCGCTGCCGCCGGGCGGGGGCGCTCCGGGCCAGGGGCCCAAGTCACCCGCACCGGGGGCGCCGAAGCCGCCGCACGACGCGGCGAGTCCGATGGCGGCCAC